>JAFOEP010000023.1 GCA_017380115.1 Clostridia bacterium
TCGGAGATCCGGACAACGGAATTGAACCAAACACAAAATTCGAAGATTTATCTGATGATTTTCTTTGTCCGCTTTGTGGAGTAGGAAAAGATATGTTTTCAAAAGAATAAAAAATTAAATCCACTTGTTGCGGCACACTTCATAATGGAGTGTGCCGAAGTTATGTTATCCTATACATAATTGTATTGTCTGAGGTAGTTTTATGTGCGAATATAATATCATGTTTTGTTCATATCAAACCCTTGATGAGGCATTAAAAGCATATCACTTTCTGAAAGGAAAATATCACCATAAACTTAACTTGGAATATTACAAAATTGTCTATGAGCACAACGAGCAAATGATTTATAAAAAAATATTTACAATTTATTCCATTGATACAATCAAAAACTCTTGACTTTTGAAAAGATTGATGTTAATATACAAATGATAAATGTTAATCCTCATGGGAGAGTAGCGAGCGTTAAAACGTAGCAAGTCAGTCATCCCGCCTTAACAGGCCTGGCTTGTTTTAAATTGCAAGACTCATGTGTAATTGGTAATTATGCCTGAGTTTGAGTATACGAAAGCGATAAGACTCAGGAAAGCCATATGGTTGTCTTGAATCTTTTTTTATTTTTATAAAAAAATAAATAATAATATAAAAGAAATATTTTTCTATCAAGGAGTGAAAAACATGAAATTCTACCTCAAAGAGAAAGAAGATGTTTTGAACGAACTGAACACATCTGAAAGTGGTTTGACATCACAAGAAGCAGAAAAAAGACTTGTTCAGAACGGAAAAAACAAATTGGACTCGGCAAAGAAGAAATCAGTGGTAAGACGTTTCTTTGAACAAATGACAGACCCGATGATAATAATTCTTTTGGTTGCCGCAGCAGTAAGTGGATTTCTTTCGATTGTTGAAAATGAGAGCTTTGCAGACGTTATAATCATCTTGGTGGTTGTAATTGCTAACTCAATTCTTGGTGTTTATCAGGAAAGCAAAGCTGAAAAATCAATTGAAGCGTTGCAGGAAATGTCGGCAGCAACAACGAAAGTTCTTCGTGACGGAAAAGTTGTCACAGTTAAAAGTGAAGACTTGGTTGTAGGCGATATAATTATGCTCGAAGCGGGAGACGCAGTACCGGCTGACGGAAGAATTATTGAAAGCGCAAGTCTGAAAATTGAAGAAGCAGCGTTAACTGGAGAATCTGTGCCTGTAACGAAATTTATAGACCTGATTAATCTGTCTGACTCATCAAAAGACGTAGCTTTGGGCGACAGAAAAAATATGGTATATATGGGAAGTACTGTAGTTTACGGTAGAGGTGTAGTTGTTGTAACTGCAACAGGAATGCAGACAGAAATGGGTAAAATTGCAGATGCAATTTCCAAATCAGAAGAAGGAAAAACACCGTTACAGTTGAAACTTTCTCAGCTTTCCAAAATTCTTACATGGCTTGTACTGGGAATTTGTTTGTTGGTATTTTTGGTTCAGGTTATCAGAGCAGGTGGATTCTCATTTGATACAATCATTGACTCATTTATGGTAGCAGTATCACTTGCAGTTGCTGCTATTCCGGAAGGACTTGCAGCTGTTGTTACTGTTGTTTTGTCAATGGGCGTAACAAATATGTCAAAGAGAAATGCAATCATCAGAAAATTGACTGCTGTTGAAACATTGGGCTGTGCTCAGATAATATGTTCTGATAAAACAGGAACTTTGACTCAGAACAAGATGACCGTAACAGATTTCTTTGGGGAAGATGAAAACTATATTGCAAAAGCAATGTCATTGTGTTCTGACGCAGAATTGAATTCTGACGGAACAATAACAGGTGAACCTACCGAAGCAGCTCTTGTTGATTGGGCAAAGAGATTGGGAATGGAAAAATCATCATTCAAGAATGAATTACCTCGTTGCGCAGAAGCACCGTTTGATTCTTCAAGAAAAATGATGTCAACTTTCCATAGCACAGAAGACGGATGCATCCAATTCACAAAAGGCGCTCCTGATGTATTGATAAGTAAATGCACAACTTATATAAAAGATGGTGTAGCTGTGCCGATGACAGACGAATATCGTGCAGAGTTGCTCAATCAGAATAAAATGATGGCTGACAAAGCATTGAGAGTACTTGCTTGTGCTGAAAGAAAACATTCAGCAATCCCTGAAAGTGCTGATCTTCAGGAATATGAA
>JAFOEP010000024.1 GCA_017380115.1 Clostridia bacterium
GCCATTGCTCTTGTCGGGTCAACAGGTAACTCAACAGGCCCTCATTTGCATTTCACGATTGAAATCAACGGCAAAAAAGTAAATCCACTGTACGTTCTGGAAAGCCATGACTCTCAGGTTTAAAAACACAACCGTAACGATCAGTTTTTTCTTTGCTGTTTGTATCTGTCTGATTTCAATTTTTGACAAATCAAAAATGATATTTCTCAATCTGCTTTCAGCTTTTCTTCACGAATCAGGCCATTTTTTATGTATGACAATTCTCGGTGAAACCCCAAAAAAAATTTCTCTGACACCATTTGGTATGAGAATTGACAGGTCAGAAATCAATTCCATGAGCTTCAGAAAAGAAGTTCTGATAGCTTTGTCCGGTCCTGCCGTAAACTTTTTACTTTCAGGCATTTTTCTTGCCATACAATTATATTTTAAAATTGATTTTTCAAAGTTTGTTTTTATAAATTTTGTTATAGGTTCATTGAATCTTCTTGTCTGCGAACCGTTAGACGGTTACAGAGCAACGAAATATTTGCTTTTACAAAAAATAAGCGAAGAAAAAACAGAACGTATTCTGAAATATTCTTCGCTTGTTTTTATTTTCCCTGTTGCTTTTGCAGGGTTTTATGTTCTTATAAAAAGTGGTTACAACTTTTCACTTTTATTAATTTCTGTTTATCTCACTTCTTTTTTGTTCATCAAGCAAAAATCTATTTAATCTGAACTATTGTAACTCCGTCTTCGCCTTCACCAAAAGTACCGAGTCTGTAAGATTTGATAAACTTGTTCTTTTTGAGATACTGTTGCACAGCTTTTCTCAACACTCCCGTGCCTTTTCCGTGAACAACCGTAAATTCACCTATTCCGAGTCTGAACGCCGTGTCAAGATATTTGTCAAGCGTCATAATTGCTTCTTCCGAGTCCATTCCTCTCAAGTCAACTTTTGTTTCTGCTTTCATATTTTGTCTGCTTTCAAAGCTTGAGGAAGAAACGTTTCTTGGTTTGTTGACATTTTGTTTCGGAGCTTTGTCAAGAAGTCGGATGTTTGAAATTTTTACTCTCGTTTTAATGTTACCTGCAACAACTTCAACGCTTTTTTTCTTTTCGTCGACAGATACCACCTGAGCAGTTTTGTTTATGTCAAAAATCAAAACATTGTCGCCGACTCTTAATTCTCTCGGCAAAACATATTCTTCGTCGCTTTCAAATCTTGATATCACAGGGTCAGTTGCTTCATCAATGGTTTCCATACCTTTTCTGACTGCTGACCTTGCGCGTCTTGCCAATTCATCAATGTTCTTTGTTTTCTTTTGTTCTTTGCGTATCTTGTCAAGCTCTTCAAGAAGTGCATATGATTCTCGTTTTGCCTGTTCAACAATTTTGACGGCACTGTTTCTTGCGTTTTCAATTTCTTTTTGACGAAGCTGCTCAATATTATTTTTATATTCAAGTGCTTCCTGCTTCAGTCTTTTTGCGTTTTCAAGCTCCTCATTCGTTTTTTCAAGCTCTGTTTCAAGTTCTTTTCTTGTGCTTTCAAGCTTGTCCACAACCTGCTCGAATTTTTTGCTTTCAGCAGAAATGAGTTCTTCGCCACGCATAACAATACGCTTTTCCATTCCAAGCTTTTCACTTATTGCAAATGCGTTTGATTTTCCCGGAATTCCTATCAGCAGTTTATATGTAGGTCTTAACGTTGAAACGTCAAATTCGCACGACGCATTTTCAACCCTGTCGCTTTCCAAAGCATAAATTTTTAATTCTGCATAATGAGTTGTTGCTCCGATTTTTGCACCTTTGAGATGCAAATCTTCAAGTATAGCCATAGCAAGTGCTGCGCCTTCAACCGGGTCAGTACCTGCACCAAGTTCGTCAATCAGAATCAGACTTTTTTCGTCTGCAATCTCCTGTATTTCAATTATGTTTGTCATATGCGAACTGAATGTGGACAAGGACTGTTCAATGCTCTGTTCGTCACCTATATCAGCAAGGACATTGTCAAAAACAGAAATCTTGCTTTCATCTGAAACAGGTATCATCAAGCCACACATCGCCATCAGGCTCAACAGTCCGATAGTTTTAATCGCAACGGTTTTGCCTCCCGTATTGGGGCCCGTAATGACAAGTGTGTCAAATTCTTTTCCCAGAGTGATGTTGACCGGCACAACTTTTTCGGGTTGTATCAAAGGATGTCGGGCATTTTTTAATTCGATAATTCCTTTGTCGTTCAATTCCGGCACAGACGCTTTCATCTTGTATGCCAACTGCGCCTTTGAAAAGATTACGTTCAACTCAACTGCACATTCATAATTTGCTTTGATAATTTCAGAAAATTCTCCGACAGATGCAGAAAGCTCAGCAAGAATTCTTTCCATCTCGTCTTTTTCGTCGGCTCTGAGAACTTTAATTTCATTGTTTGCTTCAACAACAGCCATCGGTTCAATAAATACCGTAGCACCACTTGACGAAGTGTCATGAACAAGACCTGCAATTTCAGAACGGTATTCATTCTTAACGGGAACAACATATCTTCCGTTTCTCATTGTAATTATGTTTTCCTGAAGATATTTCTGGCTGTTTGAACGGACAAGCTTGTCAAGCTTTTCCCTTGCTGAAGCCTCTTTGTTTCTGATTGCTCTTCTTATTCTCGCAAGTTCAGGTGAAGCATTGTCTGCCATTTCATCTTCCGACACAATAGCAGATGTTATTGCTTTTTCAAGAAAATTATTTGGACTTAATGAGCTGAAATAAATATCAAGTGTCGTTTTGACACCACTGTTTGTTTCTCTCCATGACGAAATTGAGCGTATTACGTGTAATACACTTGCAACATCGAGCAAATCTCTCATCGTCAGCACACTTCCGGCTGTTGCCCTGCTCAATGCGTTTGATATGTTTTTCAGTCCGCCAAAAGCAGGCCCACCAAAACGAGAAAGCATCATATGCGCATCTCTTGTCTGGTTAAGCAAAGATTGTGCCATAAAAATATTTGACTGTGGAGTTATGTTCAGCGACGCCTCTCTGGCATCCTCACAGCAGGTAAATTCCGCAAGCATAGCAAGTACTTTTGGCAATTCAAGAGCGTTGTAATGCTTTTGTTTGTCGTATGTCATACAATTTCCTCTCATTGTTTTATACTGTTATAAAAATCAAGTGTTTTAAAAGTTCTTTTTGTTTTCAGAAGAAGATATTCTTCTGTAATTTTTGAAAGGGTTTTTAATCCCTTATCAGACAACGTAAAATTAAAAATTTTTTCGTGGTCACTGTAACATATATGACGCATTGCCTGTATCACACCGATTTCGAGCGCTGTACCGACTCCGTCATAGCAATCTTTGCAACAAAGTGTCGTTTCCGTCTTGTTAAAATACATTACACTGTCTTCGTATTTCCCGCAGTTTTTACACATCATAATGTCGGGCATATAACCGCTCAGACATAATATTCTCATTTCAAAAACAGCTTTAAGCTGACTTAAAGGTCTTTTTTTCTTGCACAAAATATGTAAACAGTTGAGCATCAGGCGAAGAAATTCTTCGCACTTTTCGGAGCTTGGTGCAAACTCTTCTTCAAGCTGTGCAAAATACTGAGCCAAGGCAAGACTTTCTATGTCGTTTCTGAGTTCAAAAAACATTTCTTTGGGCATTGCGTGTTCAACAGAATAAAATCCGTTTCTCAGATTAAACCCAAAATCAGAAAACGCAAAAAGCTGTGTCGACGCACTCATCTTGCTTTGAAGTTTTTTTGCTCCGAAAACATAAGCCCTGATGACTCCCTGATTTTTAGTTAAAACTGAGATTATCCTGTCGTTTTCCTTGAGCGTCTGTTCCCTGATGACTATGCCCTGGGTGTTCAATGACATCTTTGTTTTCCGCCTCCGTTACACTTTTGCAATATCTGAGATAATCTTCCACTTTTCCGCTTTCATAAAATTTATTCCAAAGTTCATTTTTACTGTTTTCCATTCGTATCGCCTCCGCAAATTATTCTTTGCGAAAGTTAACAAAAAAATGAGTGGAAAAATCAGTCAAGTCCGAAATTGTGTATTAATCCTTCTCTGTTTCGCCAATCCTCTTTGACTTTTACCCAACATTGTAAATTGATTTTACAATCAAAAAATCTTTCCATATCAATTCTGGCCTGAGTTGAAACTTTTTTTAACATTGACCCGCTTTTTCCGATTACCATTCCTTTGTGACTTTCTTTTTCACAGTATATTACAGCATCAATGTCGGTAATTGCCTTATCTTGGCGTTCTTTCATTTTTTCTATGCTGACAGCAATTCCGTGAGGAATTTCTTTCTCCATATTACGAAGAATTTTTTCACGGATTATTTCTCCCGCAATAACTCTTTCAGGTTGGTCTGTCAGTGTGTCATCGGGGAAGAAATGAATCGATTCAAACGAAAGTTTTTTAAGTTCTTCTTTTAACTCTTTTAAATTGTCTCCCTCAATAGCAGATATCGGCACAACAGCTTCAAAATCATAAAGCTGTGAAAATTCAAGGATTCTTTTCATCAGATCATCCTTGTTTTCCACCAGGTCAACTTTGTTTATCGCAAGAATCACAGGCATTTTTTCTTTTTTGAATTTTTCTATCAGTTCTTTTTCAGTTTCTCTCAGAACGCCCGCAGGTTCAACAACGAAAAGACAAGCGTCAACACCGTTTATGCTGTCGCCCACTGCTTTAATCATCTTTTCTCCGAGTTTGTTCCTCGGTCTGTGATATCCCGGTGTGTCGGTAAAAACAAGTTGAATATTGTCCTCGGTCAATACTCCGACAATTTTTGTTCTTGTTGTCTGTGGTTTGCTCGATACGATTGCAATTTTTTTGCCAAGCAAACGGTTTAAAATTGACGATTTGCCCACATTCGGACAACCGACAATTGCGATAAAAGCTGTTTTTGTCTGACTCATAATTATCTCCATCAAAAAAGGGCAAGTTACCTTGCCCGTATTTTTATTTGCTTTTTTTAAATATTTTAAAAATGAAAAAATAAGAAATCACAAGGCTTATCAAAAAAATAACTAACATATAAATATGTTCTTTATAATATAAATACATTTTTTCAAAAGCTTCCGGTTGCCACAAAACAATAACTCCCACTATTACGGCTCCGATTGCGCACACAAGTACGGCTCCTGCCGACGCATCTTTTGCCATTTTTGCAAAGGGATTTATTTCTTGCGTTGAAAGGTCTACCGCATTTTCAACGGCTGTGTTCATAATTTCTGCTGAAATAACTACAATTGTTGACAATATAATAGCAATCCAATCTGCTTTTGTAACCTCAAAAAAATCATATATCAACAAATAGCAAAACATATAAATTGCAAAGGTTATATGAAAACGCAGACTTCTTTCTTGTATAAACGTTTGTGCAATGCCCTTAATCGCATATTCAAAACTTTTAACAAATTCTTTCATAATTTTTTTATTCGTCTCCCATATAATAGCTTCCGTTTCTCTTCAACCCTATTTCTGTGAGAACTTTTTCTTCTTTTTCTCTCATTCTGACTGCTTCAATCGAACTTCCTTCATGGTCATAACCGAGAAGATGAAGCATTGAATGTACTGTCAGGAAACCAACTTCTCTTTTGAGAGTATGTCCGTATTCTTCTGCTTGTTCAATAGCTCTTTCCATTGAGATAACAATATCGCCGAGCATCTGTGCGCCCGTGTCCTTGTTAATGTCATAAACGCCGTCAATTCCGAGAGGGAAAGAAAGAACATCTGTTGGTGCATCAATATTTCTGTATTGCTTGTTCAACTGCTGAATTTCTTCGTTGTCAACAAATCTGACACTTACTTCGCATGAACCTTTGAGTTGTTCATAAGTAAGGACAGCAACGCAGCAACGACGCACAAGCATATGTATCCCTGTCGGGATTTTTACTGTTTTCTGGTCATTCGAAATAATTACTTTGATTCTGTCTTTCATTTTGATTCCTCCGTGTTTTTATATGCTTTAATTATATCCTGTACAAGTCGATGTCTTACAACATCTTTTTCAGAAAATCTTATTGTGTCAATTCCCTCAATATTTTTGAGTATTCTCGTTGCTTCAATAAGACCTGACTTTTTGCCGTCAGGCAAGTCAATCTGAGTTATATCGCCCGTTACTACCATCTTCGAATTGAATCCGAGTCTTGTTAAAAACATTTTCATCTGTTCTCTTGTTGTGTTCTGGGCTTCGTCAAGAATAATGAAACTGTCGTCAAGTGTTCTTCCTCTCATATAAGCAAGAGGTGCAACCTCTATATTTCCTCTTTCCTGATATCTCTGGAAGTTTTCTGCACCGAGCATATCAAAAAGTGCATCATAAAGAGGTCTGAGATAAGGGTCAACTTTCTGTTGAAGGTCGCCCGGCAAAAAGCCTAATTTTTCTCCCGCTTCAACAGCAGGTCGTGTGAGAATAATTCTGTTGACTTCTTTTGAACGGAATGCCGTAACAGCCATCGCAACTGCAAGATAGGTTTTTCCTGTACCGGCAGGGCCGACGCCAAACACAACAGTA
>JAFOEP010000025.1 GCA_017380115.1 Clostridia bacterium
ATTGCAGCAGGTATGGGGACCTGCGGACTTGTAGGACCTCTCGGAATGATTACAAACAACGCAAATCACAACGCAATGTTCTGGGTAGGTTTAGTTCTGATGTGCATAGTACTTCCTGCAATAGTAACTCTTGCGTTCAGCGAATTGATGAGAAAATTCGGCTGGATAAAAGACGAAGATTTAAAACTTGATTTATAATAAAAAAGATGTATCGGATTTTTCCGATACATCTTTTTTTACATATTTTTAACAACATCAGGTATTTCTCTGAGACTGTAAACTTCTTTGTCAACAATTACTCCGATATCGTTTTTCATATAGTTTTTGTTAAACCAGATTGTTCTTATTCCTGCGTTGTTTCCTCCAAGTATATCTGATGAAAGACTGTCGCCGACAATTATTGTTTCAGACGGTGAAAAGTCATTGATTCTACTGAAACAATAATCAAAAAATCTCTTGTCAGGTTTATTGTAACCGACATTTTCCGAAACAAAAATTTCTTTGAAATATTTTTTAATTCCGGAACTTTTGATTCTGCCTGATTGCACAATTGCAGTGCCGTTTGACGCAAGATATAAGGAATATTTTTTTGAAAGTTCTTCAAGCAATTCTTCTGCATAATCAATAAAATAATGTCCCTGAGAAAGATTGCCTTCATACAGATGACGTGCTTCTATTCCCGACACATCAGCACCTATTTCTTTGAAGAATATTTCAAATCTGCCAACCAGAATCTGCTCTCTGGTCAGTTCACCCGTTTCAAGAAGCTTCCATTGTGATTCGTTGATTTTGCTGTAAAGTTTTATCAGGTCATCGGTTGGATTTATTCCAAAATGAAGCAAAGTTTTTGAAAGAGCAACAGCTTCTGATTTCAGAAAATCAAAAATTGTACCATCAAGGTCAATCAATATATTTTTTACCATTATAAACCTCCGAAAATAAAGAGATTTCAGGAATTTATTATAAGTTAAATATAAAATTCTGTCAATATTGTTAAATTATTATTAGTTATTAAAACAAAAAACATTTGTTGACAATCTAAATATATAATGATAAAATCAAAGTGTATCTATATATTCAGGAGGTAATATAATGAAAGCGAAAAAAATAATAAGCATATTATTGGTTATATCCATTATTATGTCATTTGCAAACTTGTTTACAACTTCATCATTTGCAGCAACAGCAGGCTCACAAAGCGCTACTGTTGAAAATTATGGTGATTACACAGCTTCTCATGCAAAACTTCATTTCAGAAATGCAAGCTTTGCATCAGGTAATAATGTAACTTATCTTGTTGACAGATATAGTTGTGATAATTTGTCCAATTTAGGAAACATATACTCAGTTACATATTCAATGAATGGATTTTATGTTAAGATAAATACATCTATATCAAATTCAGATTATGCACTTTCAGAGACTATGAACATGGAAAATTATAATCAATCAAAAGTCAATAATATTTTAACAAATACCGTTGACGGAAAAATTATCGGTGAAGTTCCGGAGGTAGGAGAAAGTGTATCTTTCAGCGTAACAGCAAGCATTAATGTCAGCTATAATTATAGTGGTTACGCTATCGGTTCATCAACATCAAGCACTATAAATGTTACATTTATCGGCGTTGATACAACTGAATTACGCAGAGAAATTGAAGGCACATTTGAATTGAAAGAAAGTTGTTGGACAACTGATTCATGGAGCGCATATACAGAAGCTATGAATAATGCAAAGAGCGTTTCAGAGGATGCGACGGCTTATCAGAGCGACATAAACAGCGCGTTGGAAAACCTCAGAAACAAAAAAGCAGCCCTTTCTCATATCGGTGAGCAGAAATATTGCGAATATTGTGCTAATCCTGAAACGGGAGAAATTACTCCTGTTGTGTTCAACGATGTTGTTTACGGAAACGATAGAGTCAGACAATCATTGGACGTTTGTCTTCCTATAAATGCAAAAGGTGAAATCGGACTCGTTGTTAAGATTCACGGTGGCGCATGGATTGCCGGAGACAAAGGCACTGACAATAACCTGATCATAGAAGAAACTGTGAAATACAATGTTGCTTGTGCAAAAATAAATTACAGATATACAGCAATAGGATCTGTTTCTGCAAGTGAAATTCTCGACGATATAACTGCCGCACTTGCAAAAATCAAATCACTTGCACATCAAAAAGGCCTGAATATAACAAGAGTTATGTTGATGGGTGGATCCGCAGGCGCACATCTTTCAATGCTTTATGCTTATTCAAGAATGAATGAAGCACCTATCAAACCTGTTTGCGTTTTTTCACAAAGTGGACCGACTTATTTGTATAATGATACATATATTTATGGCAATAGTCTTGGAACAGAAACCGAAATGGCAGTACTTATGTCTGCTATATCAGGAACAGTTTTCACTCCTGACACAAGAGCACTTGCTTATGATGCACTTATGAAAGCATCTCCTGTAAATTATGTCACACAAGATACTGTTCCAACAGTAATCTGCCATGGCAAAAATGACACAATAGTTGACTATAGCGATGCACAGTACCTCGATTACTTGCTTACAGAAAAAGGTGTAACACATACTTTTATAACTTACCCTAATTCAGGTCACGGACTTAACGATAGCAGAGACTTGTATTTTGCTGATTATGCAAATCAGATGTATGATTCATATATAAGAACATACCTTCTTCAGAATCATACACATTCATATACTTTGACAAGCACAACAAATGCAACATGCGACAAAGAAGGCGTGAAAACATTTACTTGTGATTGTGGCTCGGAAATCACAGAAACAATTCCGACAGTAGACCATACACCTGGTGAATGGGTCGTTTCTACACCACCTACTGCACACAATGAAGGTATGGAATTCCAGTATTGTTCTGTATGCCAGAACATAATTAACCAGAGATCAATACCTGCTCTTACTTATGTTCTTGAAGCAGCAGAAGGCAAAAGCACTGTTATAGACAACGAAAATCTTTTCATTTACGGTTTAGAAGAAGGTTTGAGTAGTCTTGACGAATTCGTAGACTTCGAAGGTTGTACTCTTGTTTATAACGAAACTAAAAACGGATTCGGAACAGGAACAACTGTTGATATTATGGTTGATGGAGAAAAGGTTGCAACCTACACAATAGTGATTTTCGGG
>JAFOEP010000001.1 GCA_017380115.1 Clostridia bacterium
AATTACTATGAAATGTTTACCATTTATTAAAAAATAAATAATTGTAAAAATTAAATTAATATTATATAATAAGATTAATACTTAAACTTGGAGGTATTATAATCAGTTATGGAAACTAAATTGTCAAGAAAGAAAATTATTATTTTAATAGTTTTAGGGGTTATTATTCTTGGTTTGTTAGGCGGTGTATTGTATTACATATTCAAGCCTGATCCCGGGATTGAAGTTATGGTTGTCAATCCTGAGATTAAAGACGTAATTGAAACGTTTGATACTTCTGCAACTGTTGAATCATCAGAGGAAGGCAAATTTACTGTTGTTGATGGAATTATGGCAACAAAAGTTAATGTCAAGGTAGGAGATATTGTTAAAAAAGGTGATGTTCTTGTAGAGTTTGATTCAAATTCATTGAATTCAGCATTGAAAGAAAAACAAGAATCTCTTCAACAGGCAAAAACTGCTTATAATGACTATAATAAGAAAATAACAGATGCTTCATCAAAACTTTCTCAGACCGAAAAACAGATTGTAGAAGCTGAAAAGCTTGTTGCAAAGCTTGAAAAACAAGTTGAAGCTTCTGATACTACGAAAAAATCATCTCAGACAACTGAGGCTGAGAACAAATTATCATCAATGACAAATGATAAAAATCTCTCAAAAAAGATAGTATCTTTTCTTTTTAAAAATAATTATTCCATGTCTGATTTTATTGATATACTTAATAAAATTGATTCTTCATCACAAAGCGTTGACTTATCTTCAATGATAGGAACATCAATCACTGATTCTGCACAGGCAAAATTGATTGAAGCACAATTAAATCTTGCAAGTTTAAAAATTTCAAAGGCTTTATATGAAACTGAATCAAAGGGTAATCTGCTTTCAGTATATAAAACAATTGTTGATTATGCTCAGGACTCATATGATGAATTAAAATTGTTGAAAGAAAATATGAGCAAGGGCTGGATAGCAGAAAAAGATGGCATAGTAAGTGAAATAAACATAAAAGCGGGAGAAATAACTGTTTCTGAAAAATCAAAAGGATTTGATATATCAACTTTAATTAATTCTGTTTCTTCGGGAACAACGGACATAATGGGGATTTTGTCGTCATTTGGTTCAGAAGATAAAATAGGACTTGTTGTTCAATATTATCCGCTTCAGGCAAAATTCATAATCGGACAGTCAAATATAAATAATATTGATTTGGGTCAGAGCGTAAAAATCATCACTTCATCTGACGAAGAGATTGAAGGAAAAGTTTCGTATATAAGTGCAGTTGCAACATCTTCATCTAATTTGGATATAGGCTCATTGTTGAGCGGAGGTTCTTCTTCATCCGTAACAGGAGTTGAAGCAAAGGTTGAAATTGAAAAGCCAACAAAAGATGTTATTATTGGTCTTGATGTAAACCTTTCAATTAATATAAAGAAGTCATCTGATGCTATAACTGTTCCTGTTGAATCAATACAGTACGACAGTCAGAATGCATTTGTTTATTGTGTAAAAGATTTCAAGCTTTATAAACAACCTGTTGAAGTTGGACTTTTTGACGGTTCATGTTATGAAATTATTTCAGGACTTAATATAAATGACCAGATTGTAAAATCACCGACTTCAAGCATGAAAGAAGGAATGAAAGTAATTGTATCTATTGCTTAAATGTTTAATTAAATAGCAAGGAGGTATAATTATGAGCTTTTTTGAAAACATTAAAATTGCGATTTACAGCATAAGAACAAACTTTATGAGGTCTGTTCTGACTATGCTTGGAATTATTATTGGCGTTGCGTCTGTTATTGCAATAATTACAGTCGGAAACGGTGGCAAAGATTACATAATTAATATGATAAGTGAAATGAGTTCAAATTCGGTAACTCTTCAGGTTTCATCAAAAGCTTCTGCTGATGAATATATTACAAGAGATGACATTGATACTTTGAAAAAAGTTGATTCAATATCATATGTTTCACCAATGGTTTATAAACTTTGTTCTGTATCCGGAGGTGATAATGAAGCGATGTGCTTTGCTGTGTCGGGGAATTGTGACTTGCAAAAATTGATGGGTATAACAATTATGAAAGGCAGATTTTTTAATCTTGATGAGTATAAAAATTCTGCAAATGTATGTGTTATTCCGGAAATTGGTGCGATGACACTTTTTGGAAAAGTTGACTGTATTGGTGAAACAATTTCCTTGACAATCAATGGACAAAACAGAAATTTAAAAATTATTGGCGTTACAAACACTGATATATCAGCAACGAGCGGAGATTCATCAAGTTCTGTTGAAAATTTGCAGGAAACAACAGCTGAACTTGAAAATGAATTCGGAGGCTCAATGACAACAACGAATATGATAGCGCTTGTTCTTCCATCAACTGTTACTGACCAGATGATGGGGAGTAGAGGTGCATATCAAATGATTTATATGATGAGCGAAGACCCTGCACAAGTTGATTCAATAGGAAATGCGGCAAAAAATATTTTGTATGCAAAACACGGAAACTTCGGAAGCGATGTTTATTCAGTCGTTAATATGGAATCTTACGCTAATATGGCAGATAAAATAATAAATATACTTACAACGTTTATTGCAGGCGTTAGTGGTATATCTCTTATTGTTGGTGGAATTGGCGTTATGAATATTATGCTTGTTTCAGTGACAGAAAGAACAAGAGAAATCGGTATCAGAAAATCGCTTGGTGCAAAAACGTCAACAATTCTGATGCAGTTTTTGACTGAATCTCTGATACTTTGCCTGATAGGCGGAATTATTGGCTTTATTCTTGGCGTTGTAATGGCGGTACTTATAGCGTCTATTGCAGGAATACCAATCGGAATAAAACTCAGTTCTATGAGTATTCAGATGGAGGCATGGTGTGGTCATTCCGGGATGTTTCCGGCGCTCTGGTGAATTGCCCGGAAGGATTTGCCTTCCAGGATATCAGAG
>JAFOEP010000026.1 GCA_017380115.1 Clostridia bacterium
CTCCATACACAGGTGCTATGCCGGGAATTAAAGCTTTTGTTGCTGCAGTTTTTGGTGGAATAGGGTCAATCCCTGGTGCAATGGTCGGCGGTATTCTTTTAGGAATAATTGAAAACCTTAGTAAAGGTTATATTTCTTCTCAATTGTCAGACGCAATTGTTTTTGGTGTGTTGATAATTGTTCTTTTGGTTAAACCAACTGGATTACTTGGCAAAAAACGAGCAGAGAAAGTGTGAGGTTTTATATGAGTAATATTAAATTAAAATTAAAACCAAATACAAAAAACAATTTTATAACATACGCTATAATGCTTGCACTTTTTTTATCAGTTCAGGTATTGGATTTAACCGGTTCTTTGTCAAGCCTGTTTAAAGGTCTTCTTGTTCCGATTTGTATGTATGTTATACTTGCTGTTTCGTTAAACCTTGTTGTTGGAATACTTGGTGAGTTAAGCCTTGGACACGCAGGTTTTATGTGTGTGGGTGCTTATGTGAGTGCCTTCTTTTCAGTTGCGTTTAAAGAAGTGATTACAGCAGATTGGCTCAGACTTATTATAGCAATTTTAATGGGTGGACTTTCTGCAGCTTTTGTCGGGCTGATTATTGGTATTCCTGTTTTACGCTTAAAAGGCGACTATCTTGCTATTGTTACGTTGGCATTTGGTGAAATCATAAAAAATCTTGCAAATATATTCTATATTGGTGTTGATAGCAAAGGAATTCATGTTTCGACAAGTAGTGTTGACGATCTGAATTTATTACCTGATGGTAAAGCTATATTAAAAGGTTCTCTTGGCATATCAGGAACACCAAAAGATTCAAATTTTATTCTTGGTTTTATACTTGTTGTAATTACTGTTGTTGTTTGTTTGAATCTTATTAATTCAAGAACAGGCAGAGCTGTTATGGCAATCAGAGATAATAGAATTGCTGCAGAATCAATAGGTATAAATGTTACAAAATATAAATTGCTTATTTTTTCAATTTCAGCATTTTTTGCAGGTATTGCTGGTGTATTATATTCTCATAATCTTTCATCACTTACTGCAACTACAAAGAATTTTGGCTATAATATGTCAATTATGATTCTTGTTCTTGTTGTTCTTGGAGGAATCGGTAGCATCAGAGGTTCAATAATCTCAGCTGTAATTCTTACAGTACTCCCGGAATCACTTCGTGTTTTGAAAGATTACAGAATGCTTATTTATGCAATTGTTCTTATAGTTCTTATGATTGCAAACAACAATGAAAAAACTCAGATAATCAAGGATAAGCTTTCTATCAAGAATTTTATAAAAAACAGAAAAAATGCTAAAATGAGTATCAAGGAGGGTGATTGATTATGGCGCTTCTTGAAGTTAAAGAATTAGGTATAACATTTGGTGGACTTAAAGCAGTTGACAACTTAAACCTTTCACTTGAAAAAGGTGATCTTTATGGTTTGATTGGACCAAATGGTGCCGGTAAAACAACTGCTTTCAATTTGTTAACAGGCGTTTATAAGCCTACAAACGGATCTTTTGTTTTTGATGGGGTTAACCTTGTAGGAAAAAAGCCTGCTGATATTTCAAAGATGGGAATTGCAAGAACATTTCAGAATATCAGATTGTTCGGAAATCTTTCTGTTATTGATAATGTTAAGATCGGCCTTCATAATCAAATAAAGTATTCAACGTTCAGTGGTATTTTCAAATTGTCTAATTATTTCAAAAAAGAAAAGAAATTTGAAGAAGAAGCACTCAGACTTTTGAAGGTTTTTGATATTGATAAAGACGCAGATACACTTGCTAAGAATCTTCCTTATGGAAAACAAAGAAAACTTGAAATTGTACGTGCTATGGCTACAAATCCTAAACTTTTGCTTCTGGATGAACCTGCTGCAGGTATGAATCCTAACGAAACAATTGAGCTTATGAACACAATTCGTTATATCAGAGAAAATTTTGATTTAACAATATTGTTGATTGAACATGATATGAAACTTGTCAGCGGAATCTGTGAAAAGTTAACTGTTTTGAACTTTGGAACTGTTCTTGCACAAGGTGAAACATCTCAGGTTCTTAATGACCCCGAAGTCATTAAAGCTTATATTGGTGAATAAGGGAGAACGTTATGTCAGAATTATTAAAAGTTGAAAATATTGAAGTATACTACGGAGTAATTAAAGCTCTTAAAAGTATTTCATTTAAAGTTAATAAGGGTGAAATTGTTGCTCTTATTGGTGCAAATGGTGCAGGTAAAACAACTACACTTCAAACTATTTCAGGTTTGATTCAGTTGAAAAGTGGTACAATAACTCTTAACGGAAAAGATATTACTAAAATTGCTCCTCATAAGATTGTTTCTATGGGAATGGCACAGGTACCTGAAGGAAGAAGAGTTTTTTCTCAGCTTTCAGTTTATGAAAATTTATTATTAGGTGCGTATACACGTTCCAACAAAGCAGAAATTGCTGAAAATCTTGAAATGGTGTATTTAAGTTTCCCAAGATTGAAAGAAAGAAAAAAACAATTGGCAGGAACTCTCTCAGGTGGCGAACAACAGATGTTGGCTATGGGTAGAGCATTGATGTCAAATCCTGAAATTATTCTTATGGATGAACCATCAATGGGCTTATCACCACTTTTTGTTAATGAAATTTTTAATATAATTCAAAAAATAAGTGATTTGGGTAAAACTGTATTGCTTGTTGAACAAAACGCGAAAAAAGCACTTTCAATCGCTGATAGAGCATATGTTCTTGAAACAGGCAACATTGTCCTTGAAGGTAATGCATCTGATTTGATCAATAATGAACAAATTAAAAAAGCATATCTTGGAGAATAAAATTTGAATTAATTTATTTTTAAATATGAAAATCTGAAAGAAGAAAATTATGAAAAACTTTGCTAAAAAATTGATCGCAACTTTATTGATTGCAGCTTTTGTGATTGGTGTTGCACCTGTGTCAGGATTTGTTGATTTGTTTACTAAGATTTCATATGCATCAGATGACTATTCTTTGAAGAAGGTTGATGGCGTATGGTATTACTTCGTTGATGACGAAATTGACACAAATTATGTAGGACTTGCAAAAAATGCATATGGCTGGTGGTATGTTGAAAATGGAACAATTGATTTTTCATATACCGGAATGGCAAAGAATGAATATGGCTGGTGGTATGTTACTGATGGTAAACTTGATTTGACTTATACAGGTCTTGCAAAGAATCAGTATGGCTGGTGGTATATGAACAAAGGCAAACTTGATTTGTCATATACCGGAATGGCAAAGAATGAATATGGCTGGTGGTATGTAAAAAAAGGCAAACTTGATAAAACATACAACGGTCTTGCAAAGAATCAGTACGGCTGGTGGTATCTGAATAACGGTACTATTAACTATGATTATGTAGGTCTTGCAAAGAATCAGTACGGTTGGTGGTACATCACTAACGGAACGATTGATTTTACATACAATGGTGTTGCACAGAATTCATACGGTTGGTGGAATGTCAGAAACGGAAAAGTTACATCAAAAGCCAAAGAACCTAATATCAGCAATAATCCGACAACAAATGAATCCGGCACACTTGGATTTATGTGGGATTCAGAAGATCAGGTTTTCTATTCTGCAAAAGACCCTTGGCAGAGAGCTTTCGGATATAATAAGGTTTACGATTGGGCTGCTCAACTTGTAGTTATTTATATTGATACAGCAAGAATTAAATTTAACTATGGTGGATATGACTGGTTAGTTCAATTGTGGAAAGGCCAATATGGCTTTGTTCTTCTTGGTGCAGAAGTTGGTGTATACTATAAAAATGAGGGAACACCTATCGAACATTATGTTTGTACAGATAACAATAAAAGATTAAAAGTCGGATATACTTGTTATGACCATGATGAAGTGTTGTTCGAAAGATCATATCAGGACACTTGGTGGCTCACAGGCTTTGTTCCAGGTAAACTTGATAAATTCAATGACCGTTCAGAGATGGCTATTGATTTAAGAATTACTCTCAAAACTACTGAAATGAGAAAAGCTTTTGTTGGCGGACTTGAAAATTTAGGGTTTACTTATGGTAAAGCAACAAAAGAAGATCCGGATACTTATTATGTAAAAGGTAATGATGTATATATTTATTGGCAATTTATTACAGAAATGTGATTTAAAATTTAAATTCAGATTTTAAAATATATCAGTAAAAAAGAATTAACTCCTATGGATACAATGAGGCGCCCCCTGTCAAGTAGACAGACGAAAAAACAAAAAGTTTTTCTCTCCTCCCTGAATATTCAGGGAGGAAATTTTTTATGCTGCATAAGCTTGATGATATTCCATCGGTGTCATACAGTTTAACTTTAATTGATAGCGTTTTGTATTGTAAAATTTAATATATTCTTCAATCGCTTGATGTAATTCATTCTTAGATGTGTATTTTTTTAGATAATACATTTCTGATTTTAAAATCCCCCAATAACCTTCCATTGGTCCATTATCGATACACCGTCCTACTCGTGACATGCTTTGACGCATATTTGCTTGCAAAAGTTTTTGATGAAATACCTTGCTTGTATATTGAAAACCTCTATCACTATGAAAAAGAGGATGTGCTGTTGGGTTAAGCTTAACAGCTTCGTCAAAAGTTTCAAAAACAAGAGGATTGTTGTTGCTATCACCAATTTTATATGCGACTATTCTTCTATCATACAAATCAAGTATTGCACTCAAGTACAATTTTTTTACTTCGGAACCAACATAGTACTTAAATTCAGTTACGTCTGTAAGCCATTTTTCATTAGGTGCATC
>JAFOEP010000027.1 GCA_017380115.1 Clostridia bacterium
AAAGTCGGCGTCGCTGTCAAGCAGTTCATCCTGCCCGCCGAGGCTACCCAGGACGAGCTTCTGGCTGTTATCGACGAGGTCAACAAGGACAATGGCATCCACGGCTGCCTGATGTTCCGTCCGCCGGATTGCATATAGGTCCTGCCGGCAATCCCGCTTTGATTGATGTATCGTATGCATCTTTATAATCGGTTTCCTTTTTGTTTCCGATAATTTCGTTAATATACTTTATATAGTAATTTGCAGTTGAATCGCATTGAAGAAGCGGATAGTCAACTGATCTTTTAAGTCTGTTATGAATAACTGCTGAAACGCCTGCCATCTGGTCGGCGTTTGCAGCTTCTTTCTGGATAATCGAAGCTATTGTAACAATTTCTTTTGCCGAAAGCCCAAGTTCTTTCGCCCTTCTCTGATATGCGTCTGTCCATTTGTTCTGGAAGTTGTCAAGGAATTTTCTGACTATTGTGCTTACTGATTCTCCAACATAAAATTCATATGTGTCAGGGAACATAAAGCCTTCCAGAATTGTGCAGACATCATCACTTTCCTCAAGGAAATTGTAATTGTATTCAAATGACAACGCATTAATAAATTTCTGGTTGTTTTCAATAACCTCATTTTTAACGAGCTTGTCCATCATCTGTTGAACTGTCCAACCTTCAGGGAAAGAAAGTGATACTATTTCAGAGTCAGAATACATATTTCCGCCCTTGATTTCACCTAACATTCCTTCAATTCCCATTGTGGTATCAAGATAATAAATTCCGCTCTGATATTCTTCATCAGAATATCCTCTGAAAGTCACAAACAGTTTGCAGAACGATTTGCTGTGAATCAGATCTGCCTTTTTGAGTATGTCAATAATATCATAGGTTGTTGCTTTTTCAGGTATTGTAACGCTGATTTCAGTGTCATCTTTTCCGTTAATTGCAAGAACATCATTGATGCAACCAATACCTATTCCTGACAGAATTGCAGTCACAAGCACAATTGAAATTATCGAGAAAAGTAATCTCTTGATATAGTTTGGCTGACTTCTTCTGAAATTTCTTTTTGTTTTCTTCTTTGTTCTGTCATCAGTTGTTCTTGCTCTTTCATCTATAAAATTGTCAAGAACATAATCGCCACTGACTTTTCTCTGATTTAATTTCTGGTTTGCATTTCTTGGTTGTGTTGTGCTCTTGTATCTTGCTGACCTATTGTCAGTTGTGCGGTATTGTGTGCGTGAATTTGTGTTATATGTATTGCTTCTTGGTGAAGCGCTGTTTATTCGTGAACGGTTGTTATTTTTTTCGGAAATTTTAGTGTTGTCAAAAAGCTGCGTCTTGTCTATTGAAGTTTCTTTCTTCGGAGTCGGTTTAGACGAATAAGACGATGCATAAATTCTTGCTTCCGTGTTCTTGATATTTTTCTGGTAATTGGCAAAATAAACCTCACTGTTTTTTGCGGGTTTATTGCTTTGATATTGAGCGTTTCTTTTTGTGCTTTCAGTTTCATCTACATTCAAAACAAATCTGTCATTGTTTTTGTTTACGCCTGTTCTTCTGAAAACACTTTCCGAATTTGAATTATTCTGATTGTTGAATTTTTTGTTCATACCGTACCTCCGTATGCTGATTTTGACAGTCAATCACACCATTCTGAGTGACTATAAAATCCATATCAACGTCATAATTGTCTGTTATGATTTTTTCTTCCAGGAAACATAAATATGTCAAAGCTGTTTTTGTATGGTTTTTGCTTTCGAAATACCGATCATAATATCCTCCACCGTATCCTAGTCGCTTTCCTCTTTTGTCAAAACATAAACCCGGTATTATGCAAAACGCTTCGTCAGCTTCAAACTTTTCATTTCCCGTAGGTTCGGGAATATTTCTGTATCCCGTTTTCAATTCGTCAATGGAATTGATTTTATAAAATTGCATTTTCTCTTTGTCTATCACTTTCGGAACAAAGACGTTCTTTTTGTCCGATATAGCTTTTTTTATTATTCCAAAAGTGTCCACTTCGTTTTCAAGGGAAACATAACACAAAATATTTTCTGCATTCTGATATTGAGTCATTTCAATCAGATTTTCAAAAATCATTCTGTCCCATATTTCTTTATCTTCCCGCAAAACACTTTT
The DNA here is from genome assembly GCA_017380115.1 of Clostridia bacterium. Lineage (GTDB taxonomy): Bacteria > Bacillota > Clostridia > Oscillospirales > Acutalibacteraceae > SIG575. Next base: position 2,127 of record JAFOEP010000027.1, read on the forward strand.
TCTTTTTTCTTTAATCTGTTTTCTGAGCAGATTTTTTTCTTGTCTGATTTCATTCATGCTGAATTGAATCGTAAACTTCTTCTGCCTTTTCTTTTCCTACAAATTCCTGAGCAATAGTTTTTCCGAAAAGCCATGCTGCGCCTGCACCTTTTGCCGTTATTATTTTTCCGTCAATTGTTACAAGCTCATCTGTATATTCAGCTTTTCCGAGCTGATTTGAAAAAGACGGAAAAGATGTTGCTTTTTTGCCGTCAAGAAGTCCCTTGTGTCCGAGAATTGAAGGTGCTGCACATATTGCGCAGATATATCTGTCATTTTCAACAGCAAAGTCAATAAAGCTCTGGACTTTTTCACTATTTTCAAGATTTGTTGTACCCGGCATACCACCCGGCAAAACAACTGCGTCAATTGAATTGTTTGCCTGCACAAATTTATCTTCAACATCACAAACAAGTCCCATATTGTGTGAGCCTATTACCATTTGTGAACCGATTCCGACCGTAATTGTATCTATCCCGCATCTTCTGAGCATATCAACCGTTGCGATAGCCTCAACTTCTTCAAATCCGTCAGCAATAAAAACATATATCATTTCTGTTACCTCACTCAATATTTATTCCAAGGTATAAGCCCTTTTTTGACATAAATTCACCTATACTGTCAAATTTATAGTATATCATACCTTTTGTTTTTTTGCAATAGTCTTCACCCTTTATTGTGGCGACTTTCAGCTCATTTATCTGGTACATTTTACAAATTTTACTTATCGTTTCTTCAATCAGATCAGCCTCAACGCAAAGCTCATCAACATAATATTCATTTTTTTCGTTTTCGATATGAAAATATCCCTTTATTTCTCCGCTTTTTTCAACCAGGAATAATTCTTCACCAAACGCAAAATCTATATGTTTGCTGTCCCAGACGACATAATTTTCGTCTTTCAGAATTTTATTTCTCAATTCATAAATATCTTCATTTTCTCTTTGTTTAATAATAATATCGCTTTCAATTTCTTTTAATTTATATGTTTTTATATATTGATAAAAAGCATCTTCAAAGCCTAATGCAGAATAAAAGCTGTGATTTTTTTCATTACTCGGAGTCAAAAACAATGCACTTTCTTTTGCCAGATTTTCTTTTATATGTCCTATAATCTGACCTGCGTATCCCCTTTTCCGATACTCAGGCAAAGTAGAAACAGCGTAAAGATACCATGAATTATACTTCTTCTTTTCAAACGATAATTCAGACGGCAAACAATACACTGCACTTACAACTTTTGAGTCTTTTTCATAAACAAAAGCTTTCATTCTGTCTCTGAAAAAAGTCAAAAAACTTTCTATATATTCTCTTTCATCATCAAAACATTTCTGCCACAAAAATATTAAATCTTCATAGTCTTTGTTTTCAACTTCTCTTATCAATTTTTCACCTTTTTTCAGCATCAAATATTTCAGAAATCATGCAAGGATAATATGACATTTTTGATTTTCTCAACCCTTCAATTCCCATATCTTCTTCACGGTTTACAAAATAATAATCCTGCAATTCGTTTCTTACAAATTCACGGTTTAAAATTGCATATGCTCCACGCATATCAGCATAAGCTTTTTCAAAATGAACGCAGAAGCAGTCCTGCGTCATTTCTTCGCCCAATGTAAAAGCAACTACTTCGGAATCAACTCTGATAAGCCCTCCGACGAAGCCGAGTTCATCATAGTGTTCAAAAGCTCTTCTGATTGCTCTTTCCTCTAAATCAATCCCCGTTTCTAATTTGTCAGAATTAAGCATCTGCCATCTGTCATTCATTTTCAGGCAATCAGCTATATTATCGCTGTCAATCTTTTCGTATTTCCAGTTATAGTTTTTCTCAAAATAAGAAATATGATTCCTTTTCTTGTGATACTTTCTTCCCTTTAATTCCGACAAATCTGAAACCTTATAAAAGTAATCAAACAGGTCACGGTTTGAAGAAACAACATATTTATCTCCCCTGATTTTCTGCAATATTTCTTTATCACCGTGATTCAGACCAAAAAACGAAAATTTGTCATAATCTTTTTCTATCAATGACAATATTTCATCGTAATCACCCGAACCTTTCGGGAAGCAAAAAGAAAAGCCCGTCTCATCAGGAGTTCTTGAAACAAAAAAATCCTTGAATCTGCATATTTCGGTTTTGTATATATCACTCCATACAAACAAATTCCCGAAACAATATTCACAATCTACTATTCTCGTTTTATCGTAACATTCTTTAACCCATTCGATATCACTTAACTCAGGTTTTTTAAATTCAAGCATATAAAAATTTCTTGACCTCACTTAAAATTTCCTGTGCAATGTCTTCTATTTTTCTCGGTTGGTCACCATCGGCACAATCAATAAAACGCCAACCCATTTTTTCACCTGCATAAATTGCAGCCTTGCGACACGCATGAAGATAGTTGATGTTTGCTTCATGCACATCTTTTTTCTGTTGATCGCCTTTATATCTCTCGCTCATCATTTTCTGGGAAATTTCAATCGGCATATCAAGATAAATCACAAGATCAGGTTTTGGTATACCGATTTTGCTGTATTCAAACTCTTCAAGCCAATCTATGAAGTTGTCCCATTCACTTTCAGGGACTTTGTTCATCTGATGATATGCATTTGAAGTAGTATATCTGTCAGCAAGAATCACGCAACCTGATTCATAATCTTCTTTCCAGATAGTTTTGAAACTTGCAAATCTGTCAACTGCATAAAATGCAGAAGCAGCATAAGCATTGACGTCTTCAGGTTTTTTGCCAAACTCTCCTGCAAGATACATTCTGATTGGTGCAGAAGAATCGCTTTCATAACAGGGCAGCTTTATTTGTTTAACCGTATTTGAAAGAGCTTCAATTTCTTTTTTCAGAATTTCAATTTGTGTACTTTTTCCGCTTCCGTCAAGGCCTTCGATTACAATAAGTTTTCCTCTCATATTAACCACCTGTCCAATTTTTATCCAAATATTTTTTCTGCATATCTTACGGCTTCCATTGCATCTTTAGAATAGCAATCAGCACCGATATTTTCAGCATATTCTTTTGTCAGGACTGCGCCACCGACTACTACTTTGCAGTCAAGCTTTTCTTCGTGAATTTTTTTAATAGTTTCTTCCATTGATGAAACAGTTGTCGTCATCAACGCACTTAACCCACAAAGTCTAATTGAGTTTTCTCTGATGCATTCGACTATTTTATCGCTATCAACATCTTTTCCCAAGTCAATGACTTCAAAGCCGTAGTTTTCAAGCAATACTTTAACAATATTTTTTCCTATGTCGTGAATATCGCCTTTTACAGTCGCAAGTACAATTTTTCCTTTTGTATTGCTGTCTTTCGGCATTTTATTTTTTATCACATCAAATGCTTCTTTTGCACATTCTGCGCTGATTAAAAGCTGTGGCAAAAACACGGTATTATTTTCAAACCCTTTACCGACCTCATCAAGTGCAGGTACAATTTCATTTGCAATAACATCAAGCGGGTCATTATTTTCAAGACTGATTTTCGCATTTCTGATGCTTTCAAGTTTCATTCCTTTGATTATTGAGCGTTTCAAATCAGAATAGCTTTTTTCAATTTTGCTTTCCTCTTTTTTGTCGGAAAAATATTCTATATATTTTGCAAAATTTTCATCTTTACAATGAAGTGCATTATAGCAATAATATGTTTCCATCATCATTTTGCTCATAGGATTAATGATTGCACAATTCAATCCACATTGCATTGCATTTGCAAAGAAAACACAGTTAATATTTTCCCTTGACGGCAAGCCAAACGATACGTTTGATACTCCAAGACTTGTTTTTATTCCCGCTTCTCTGAGCAATTTGATTGTGTCAAGTGTAATTTTTGCACTTTCTTTATTGCTTGATACCGTCAAAGCAAGTGGGTCAACGATAATGTCTTTTTTCTCTATGCCGTAAGTTCTGGCTTTCTGAATTATCTTTTTGGCAATATTAAATCTTTCTTCTGCCGTTTGAGGAATCCCGTTTTCATCAAGCGTCAAAGCAATAAGCGTGCCACCGTATTTTTTGACAAGAGGAAAAATATTTTCCATTGATTCCTCTTTCCCGTTCACAGAATTTATGAGCGGCTTACCGTTGTAAATCCTCATTGCTTTTTCCATAGCTTCAAAATCGGAAGTGTCAATCTGAAGTGGAATATCTGAAACTTTTTGTATTTCAAATATGATATCTTTCAGCATTGAAGCTTCGTCAATTTCAGGGATGCCGATATTAACATCAAGCACATCTGCGCCGTGGTTTTCCTGCTCAATAGCTTCATTGAGAATATAAGTTACGTCATTTTCCCTCAAAGCTTCTTTAAGCTTCTTTTTGCCGGTAGGATTTATTCTTTCACCAATAATTACAGTTTTATCACCAATTTCAACGCTTTCAGCGTAGCCGGTCACAGTTGTAATATTCTTTTTTTCAATATATCTGAATTCTACATTTCTGACTTTTTCAACTGTCTTTTTTATATATTCGGGCGTTGTGCCACAACATCCGCCTATAATTGAAACTCCGTCTTTTGCAAACGATACAACATAATCTGAAAATGTATCAGCATCAACGTCATAAACAGTTTCGCCGTTTTTTCTCATTGGTAGTCCCGCATTCGGACACGCCATAATCGGAGTAGATGATTTTTCAATCATAACATCAACTATGCTTTTCATCTGTTCAGGCCCAAAAGAACAATTCACACCAAGAGCGTCAACTCCAAGTCCTTCAAGCATTGCAACAACAGTTTCAACCGATGATGAGCTCATCAGTTTTTGCCTTTCGTCAAATGCACATGATGCAAAAATCGGTAATTCAGAATTTTCTTTCGATGCAATCACTGCTGCTTTAAGCTCATAAAGATTTGACATTGTTTCAATCAAAATCAAATCTGCAACGTATTTTTCTCCGAGTTTAACCGTTTGTGCAAAAACATCTATTGCATCTTCATACTTATAATCACCAAGAGGCTCCAATATTTTCCCTATTGGCCCGATATCAAGAGCTACATATTTATCTTCGCCACCAGCTTCTGCTATTGCCTTTTTTGCGTTGTCAATAGCGCTACTGACAATTATTTCAAGATTATCATATTTCAGACAGTTTGCACCAAAAGTGTTAGCAGTTATAACATCTGCACCTGCAAGAAGATATTCTTTATGAATATCTTTGACAATATCCGGTGATTGAAT
>JAFOEP010000028.1 GCA_017380115.1 Clostridia bacterium
ATATGATTCGTGTAGCAAGAAGAAAAGTTGATAACGGCGAATTTTTGCTTGTTTATAATGAAAGTGAAAAAGCAGAGAACGTCGAAATATTAACCAAATGTCAGAACTGCTATAACCTCAATTTAGTTGACGGCACTATCAGGAAAGTCAACAAACTTGAAAAGAACTCTTTTGATATACTTTCAGGTGATATGCTTGTATTATTCTTCACAGAAGACAAATTAAATTGCGTGGAAGAAAAAACATATTCAAACAGTATTGTTCTTGATGAGTTTTTCATCAGCAAGGTTTCTCAGCTTACTTACTCAGTAGAAAACGGAACTATGATTAACGATGAATGTGAAGAAAACTTTGCAAAAACAGAGTTGGGTTGTTGGGGCAAAGCAGTTGGTATCGGTTTTTCAGGAAGTTGCAAATACAAAACAAACTTTACTCTTGAAAACACTGATAATGATATCAAAATTTCACTTGGCAAGGTTAACTACTCAGCTCAGATATTATTGAATGGCGTTGATGTTGGTTCATGTATTATGGAGCCAAATGAAATATTAGTTTCAAAAGAATTGCTCAAAAATGATAATTTGCTTGAAATTATTGTCACAAACACTCCCGCAAACGAATTAACCGACAAGTTGTCTGACACTGTCCATGAAACAGGTTATTACTACAAAACTGTTGATTTTGACAAAGAGATGCTTGACAGTGGCCTTTACGGACCCGTTAAAATTTACTATTGATTTTAAAAAGCTACATCATAATTGATGTAGCTTTTTTATTTTCACTCAGATTTCATTAACTTTTCAGACAGAAAGTAAAGGTGGTATCAGCGTTTGCTGACACCACCTTTGTTCTTATATCAATTAAATTTCAACAACATTAATTAATGATGAAAGTTTTGCATTGTTTATCAATGCCGTGTATGTGTTTCCTTTTGCATAGATTGTAGGCTGTTGAGCACCAACATACATAAATACTGACGGGTCAATATCTTCAACAATTGCTGAATTGATTACAATGTCACCTGTCAGAGCACGACATCTGCCGAATGCATATCCGAGATATTTTACAGTGCTTGGAATTTCTCCGACTGATGTAAGGTTTGCACAACTATAGAAGCATGCATACATATCAGTTACACCTTCAGGAATATTATTTACTTCCTTAACTGATGAATAAGCAAACATATACTGTGCGTCTCCATCTTCAATTCTTACACCATCTTCAAATGTAACTGTTTCTATTGTTGATTTGTTGTAGAATGGTCCGTCAACAGGATCCCAATATCCATCTGATGAAACTTCCATTTGTGTTTTACCAACAACAACATTGTATGTAACTCCACCAATTCTCATTGTAGCAGGAATTACAACATCTTTCACTGCTGTACTTATTCTTCTGATAATTACATCGTTACCAACAATTTCATAAGCAGTCTGTCTTGCTGCCAATGCTTCGTTGAAGTTTACTGTCAATGAATATTCAATTCCGCTGATTGTACATTTTCCAACATAAACCTTGCTTTCCGGTTTTGTGACAACATATCTTCCGTTGCCATCAAGCTCCAAGCCTTCAACAACAAGGTTTCTTGAATCAAGAGTTTTGCTATAAATTGCAGTTGATGTGACATTGTCGATTGTGTTAATCACAATTGTTCTCTCAATGTTGTCAACAGTAATATTCTTCTTATTTGTTGCTCTGATCTTGTCAGCTGAAATTTCGTCGTTAGGTACAAACTTAACAATCAAATCGTAATCAACATCATCGATGTGAAGAGTTGACTTGAACAAACCGTCTTCCGGTTTTTCAATTTTATATCTGTATGTAGAATATAATTCTGCACCGTCAATTTCAATTGGTAAACCTTTAATTGTGTTATAAATTGCAATGTATTTCAATTTTTCAACAGATTCAATATAAATAACTTTTTTATGATTGTCTACTGTAATTGAATCTACATTTGCATATTTTGTTTTAATCTGTGACGGTTGAATGTCAAGATGATATGATG
>JAFOEP010000029.1 GCA_017380115.1 Clostridia bacterium
AGTATACAGCATGACCAAAACCGTAAATCAATCCTGTTTTATCAAAAGCTTCTTTGTCAAGCAATCGTTCAAGATAATTTCTGATTTCATCTTCGTTTGTTGTGTCAATGCTATTGTGCATATCCTCAAACATTTTGACAACTTTAATGTTTGCGCCGCCGTGACGAGGTCCTTTTAATGAGCCAAGAGCAGCAGCAATTGTTGAATAGGTGTCTGTGCCTGACGATGTAACAACGTGAGTTGTGAAAGATGAGTTGTTTCCACCACCATGCTCAGCGTGAAGAACAAGGGTAAGGTCCAGGATTGACGCTTCAAGATGAGTATATTTTCCGTCTTCACGAAGCATACGAAGAAAGTTTTCTGCAAGAGAAAGATTTGGGTCAGGCAAATGAATAAATAAACTTTCTCCCTTGTGGTAGTGCATATATGAATGATAACTGTAAACTGCAATCATAGGAAGAATGGAAATCAACTGTAAACTTTGTCTTAAAACATTTTCAATAGAGATGTCGTCAGGGTTATCGTCGTAAGAATATAAAGCGAGAACGCATCTTGAAATTATGTTCATCATATCCTGACCGGGTGCTTTAAGAATCATATCACGGGTAAATGATTGCGGCAGACTTCTGTATTGAACGAGAACTTTTTTGAATTCTTCAAGTTCTTGCTTGTTTGGAAGCCTTGAAAACAAAAGAAGATAAATAGTTTCTTCAAAACCAAATCTATCATCTTTTAAAAATCCGTCAACAAGAGAATTGATGTCCAATCCTCTGTAAGAAAGTTGTCCGTGGCAGGGAACAACAGTACCGTCTTCAAGGGTTTCTTTTGATTTGATAAAAGAAATCTCTGTCAGCCCTGTTACAACGCCTTTGCCTTCAGAATCTCTGAGACCTTTGTTGACATTATATTGTTTATACATTTCAGGTTTAATGTTGTTATTTTCTTTTGAAATTTCAGCCATCTTTTTGATATATGGTGTTATTTGAGAAAAAGAATTCATTTTATAATCCCCTTTCATTAAGAGTAAAGCTATTGTATTATTCTTATCTTAACACGATATAATCAAAAAGTAAAGAATTTGTAAATTTTGGAAAACTTATTTTGAAAAAATAAAATCAGCCATAGTCAGAGCGATAACACCGGGAGTGCCAAAAATCAAGCTGAATAAAATTGTGTACCAGTTGACAGCAATATGAAAACCTGTCACCATTCCAAGAATATTAACGGCAAACATTGCGGCAATTCCCTGAAGTGATGACGAGAATAAACATCTGAAAAATTTATGGCTTTTAATCATAACAATAAACAGTATTAATGCGGCTGCAATTAAAAGGCATAGAAACAAATATTTCAATTCAAACACCTCCGATAAAATATATGTACGAGCTGTTTATATTATTACTTCAATTGTACTTGCAAAAGAAGAATTTATTTGGTAAAATATATCGGTAAATATTATTCTGAATGCTGATGAAAGGACGAATGAAATGTATATTTTTAAATTAAAACCAGTATTAAAAGATTATATCTGGGGAGGAAACAGGCTTATTAATGAATTCGGCATGGAAATTGACAGTGATACTGCCGCAGAAGCATGGGTTCTGTCCAGCCATAAAGATGGCCCTGCAACGATAGTAAACGGAGAATTCAAGGGTCAGACTCTCGACAACGTTATGACCAATGAAATGATGGGAAATAATTGTGAAAAGTTCGGACGCTTCCCGATTCTTACAAAGATAATAGATTCCGGCGACAATCTTTCTCTTCAGGTTCATCCTTCTGATGAAACAGCTGACAAATCAAAAGGAGAAGAAGGTAAAACTGAATCCTGGTATATTGCAGACTGTGAAGAGGGTGCTGAGTTAATTTACGGATTCAAAGAAGATATAACAGAAGAAGAATTTATTGAGTCTGTAAGTAACGGAACATTTATTGATAAAGTTAACAAGGTTAAAGTCAAAAAAGGTGAATGTTATCATATCACAGCAGGTACACTTCATGCTATTTGCAAGGGTATTTTGCTTGTTGAAGTTCAGCAGAATTCCAACACAACTTTCAGAGTTTATGACTATGACAGAACAGATAAAAACGGAAACAAACGTGAGCTTCACGTTCAACGTGCATTAGAAGTTCTTAATTATAAAAAACAGCAGATAATCACATCTTGTGGTGAAGAAGAAAAAGGCGAAAGCTTTGTCAGAAGACCTCTTGCAAAATGTGAATTTTATAATTTCTGTGAGCTTAAAAATGATGGTGAAACGCAATTGTTTGCAGACGAAAGTTCATTTGTTTCTTATGTTATAATTGACGGAGAAGGAACAATAGAATCTGATGAAAGCAAAATTGAAATCAAAAAGGGTGACAGCATTTTTGTTCCTGCTTCATTGGGCAAATATGTCATTAAAGGCAAAATGACTCTTCTTGAAACAAGAGTGGATTAAGAAACTGAACTATTCAATGAGCTTTGCATCGGTTGCAGGCTCTTCGTTGAGTCTTGAGCTTTCTGCAAAGAAAGAAATGCAAAGTGAATTTCTAACAAAACTGTAATAGAAAAAATCAATTTTCTTTGAAAAAATGTTTGTTGAGAAATCAAAATTATATAAAATATTTTCTGCATCTTTTCTGCTGATTTTTTCATAAGACATCAGAGTGTTCAGACAAAGATTTCTGAAATAATTTTCAGAAAAAGTTTTGTCGTTTTTGCAAGTGACGCAGATACTTTTGATTTTACCACTTTGCTTGTCGGTTGTTAAAGTCAGAAGATAGTTTTCGTTGAGCAGAAAATTATATTTCAAGATATCATTTTCCTCAACGGCACACAGTTCGTTTTTTTGAATTTTTTCGTCATTTGTTTTGTTGAAACGAGAAATAAAAATCGGTACGTTGATTAAATCTTCCTGTTTGCAGGAACAAAGCGATAAAATACAAAAAATCAGTATAAAACAAAATAATTTTTTCATAAAAAATCCCCTCTGAATACATATTAAAATTCAGTGGGGATTATGTTTATTTTTTAGTTTTTAAAGTGATTGAAACTATTTCAGGTGAATTGTTGATTCTCGGAA
>JAFOEP010000030.1 GCA_017380115.1 Clostridia bacterium
AATTTTAGTTCCTGTTTTTGTTGTTTTATATCTTAAGGGTCACACAATTACAGCTGTATCAGTTTTGGCAGTTTCCGGATTGACAGATTGCTTTGATGGAAAGATAGCAAGAAAATTCAATCAGATATCAGCTTTGGGAAAAATTCTTGACCCTGTAGCAGATAAATTGACTGAAATATCTATTGCAATAGTATTGCTGATTAAATTTCATCAATGCGATTCAGTTGCAATGAAATATTTCAGCTGGGTGTTTATTCTGTTTTTGGTAAAAGAATTAATTATGCTTTTTGTAGGTGCTATAATGCTTTCAAAAGGAATAAAACCTGAACCGGCAGAGATATATGGAAAAATAGCAACAACTGTTTTTTATTTTGTAATGATATTAATTATTGGCTTTGCGCCACAAATAGGAGCATTCAGTTCTTATGATTTAAGATTAGCAATGCCTGAATGGATGGTAATGACACTTGTTGTTATATCGTTGGTATTAACTTTTGCTGCGCTTATAAGCTATGTACCGCCAACAATATCAAAGTTTAGAGAATATAAAAACAATTCAGGAGAAAATTAATGAAACAAATGATGTGTAGTAGATGCAAAAAAAGACCTGCTGTTGTGTTTATAACAAAAGTAGAGGGTGAAAAATCAACGCCCGAAGGTCTTTGTATTAAATGTGCATCTGAACTTAATATCGGACCCGTAAAGCAGATGATGGAAAGTATGGGCATCACTGCTGATGACATTGATGAAGCAAGTGAACAGCTTGAAGCAATGATGGGTTCGTTGTCATCTGACTTAAATGATGATGAAGATTCTGTTGACGATTTTGAAACAGGTGGAGCATCTACTGCAATGCCACCGTTTTTAAAAAATCTTTTTGGTGACAACTTGTCTCAGAATAATGACGTCAGCGAAAATAAAAATTCTGAAAAGAAAGATAAATCAAAAGAAAAGAAAAATAAAAAGAGAAAATATCTGAATTTATATTGTACGAATTTAACTCAAAAAGCAAAAGAAGGTAAGATTGACAGGATTATCGGCAGAGATGATGAAATTTATCGTGTCACTCAGATTCTTTGCAGAAGAACAAAGAATAACCCTTGTCTTATAGGTGAACCGGGTGTTGGTAAAACTGCAATAGCAGAAGGATTGTCGTTGAAGATTGCAAACGGTGATGTACCTGCTAAGCTTGTATCAAAGGAAATTCATCTTCTTGACCTTACAGCACTTGTGGCAGGAACGCAGTTCAGAGGTCAGTTTGAAAGCAGAATAAAAGGACTTGTTGAAGAAGTCAAATCAGAAGGCAATATTATTCTCTTTATCGACGAAGTTCATAATCTTGTAGGAACAGGTGATTCCGAAGGCTCAATGAATGCTGCAAATATTCTTAAACCTGCTTTGTCAAGAGGAGAAATTCAGATAATAGGAGCAACTACTTTCAATGAATACAGAAAATTTATTGAAAAAGATTCAGCACTTGAAAGAAGACTTCAACCTGTTAAGGTTCTTGAACCATCTATTGAAGATAGTTACAAGATGTTGCTGGGAATTAAAGACTATTATGAAAATTTTCACAGAGTAAAAATAAACGATAGCCTTGTTTATAAAGCTGTTGTGCTTTCAGAGAGATATATTACAGACAGATTTTTGCCCGACAAAGCAATTGACTTGCTTGACGAAGCTTGTACTTGTGCAAATTTGAGAAACAAGCATATCAGTCAACTTGAAATTGCTGAAAATACATTGAAAAATCTTAAAATTGAGGAACAACTCCTTAATGAAGATACAGAAAATCTTGACTATGAAGCAATATCCAAGGTTAAAGCTGAAATAATAGTTTGTGAAGAAAAAATTAAAAATGAAACTGAACTTGCAAAAGATAATGCAGTAACTCAGGAT
>JAFOEP010000031.1 GCA_017380115.1 Clostridia bacterium
GGTTATATTATCGGAATAAACAACAATCTTTTTCCGACTTTTTCGCTGTCACCAAGGTCATTTTCCTCCCTGATAACATTTAAAGTTGTGTTGAAGTTTCTTGCAATATCCCAGACGCTTTCGTTTTCATCAGCAAAATAAATACTTAAAGCTGCATTGTTTTTCTTTTTGCTTTCCTTGTCTATCTGGATTGACTCAATCAATTCTCTCGGCATATTTCTGATTACACTTGATTCAATCATAATTTCAATTCTCAGATCCAGCGTATCCTCACTACTCAGAATATAACTTACAGACATATTTTTTACATTAATATCGCTTTGGCATGAATGATGTTCACCTTTCATCTGCAACACTTTGTCAAACTCAACTGTCCTTTCTGTATAAAACGGAGCAGAAGAATCATCTTTTCCCAATATGCAGACAATCAGGCTGCCCTTGACGTTGATTTCACCTTTGTTAATCTGAGAAGTTGCCTTGATATCATCACACCATATATCATAAATCTCGTCAATTTTTATTCCACTGATTTTTTCATTTTTCTTTATAATCATACTATCACGGATTTTTTCAACTTCATTTTCAAATCTGACTGTTTTTTTCTGACAGTTCAGATTATATTGAGTAGAATAGCAATCTGTCGGCAATGCGATATCAATATTTGTAACCGCTTTGATTACAGCGTTGATTGAAGCTGAAATATCAAGAAGCTTTTTTGCTCCCGATGAATCATTTTTGGGAATAACCTCGACGCCCGAACAACAAAGAGATACGCTGTTATTTGTCTTTTCGCTTATTCCATCAATATCAATTATCTGACTTATCGGCAATGTATGTTCAAAAACTTCAGGATGATATTTGTCTGTGTCCGTACAATATAAAACATTGACCTTTAAATCACCGCTGACAAGAACCTTATTGTTTGTCGCTTTCATATCCTCATTTATTATATTTGAAGTTACTCTCAAAACCTGAAAAACGGGACTCTTACCTTCTCCCAGATCAACAGTTTCCATCAGACTGAAAGTTTTGACAGCCTCTCCGACAAAGCTACAAACGTTTTTGCAATTTTTCAAAAGCTGAATTCCGCAATTTTCTGCATCGGCAACAACCTGTTCTTCCCTTTTCGATTTTATTGTTACATCGACAACAACTGAACTGTGAATGTCAATTCTTCTTGAGCTTACAGCTCTTGTGTTAACGTAAGAAGTCCTCAACTTGACTTCGACAACGGGATTTTCAATCGGTTTACCTATATCAATACTTTTTGAAAACGGGAAAGTTTTCTCGTAACAAAAAATATTGTTGTCTTCGTTTGAATACATAATCTGAATCTGTGCATTTGCTTCAACATTAACCCTGTCTGCTGTACATCTTGCAGAAACAAGTCTTGGTGAAACAATACATTTCAGAATCTTTTTTATATCCGGACAATAATCCGGCATCGTGATATCACTGTCAATCGGTTGGTCTGAACTGTTGCTGAACAACAATTCGTTGACATGAAGAATTTGAGTTTTAACATTTAAATCCATAATGATGCTCCTTTTTCAGAAAATCTCAATAATATATATTCATAACAAAAAGAATATATACTAAAAACTTCACATCAGCCTGACAAACTATTCAATTATCTTTTTATAAACAAAAAACCGCATTATGTTTTACCATAATGCAGTAATTCTTATTTAATCTTTTTAGCAAGTATTCTTGATGAATTTATTATCGCAATTATACTAACTCCGACATCAGCAAACACAGCAATTGCCATAAATGACAATCCGAACAACGCAAGTATCAGAACAACAAGCTTAATGCCCAAAGCAAAAATGATGTTTGAATATACTGTTTTCATTGTCAGTTTTGATATTTTTATTGCCTTGTTCAGATCACCTATCTTTTCACTCATCAGAACCATATCTGCCGTTTCGATTGCGACGTCACTTCCAAGTCCCATTGCAACTCCTACATCGCTTGTTGCTATTACGGGTGCA
>JAFOEP010000032.1 GCA_017380115.1 Clostridia bacterium
ATCAAAAATATATCTTGTAACATATGGTAGAACTTTTTCTTCTGTTGCAAAAGCATCTGAAATTCTTAAAGATAAATATAATAAAAAAATCTGTGTTATTAAATTAAACAGAATCAAACCGATTGACAAAGAAGTTATTGACGTTTTGAAAAATTCAAAAGAAGTATTTTTCTTTGAAGAAGGAATTAAAAGCGGTGGAGTAGGTGAGAAGTTATTATCTCTTCTGACTGAACATTCTGTAAAAACAAATTATCATATTGTTGCAGTTGAAGATGAATTTGTAAAAGCTGCAAGCGTAGAAAAACAGCTGGAAAAATACCATCTTGACGTTAATGGTGTTGTTTCGGAGGTGGAAAAATATTTTGGATGAAAAACAAAGATTAGATAGCGTTGTTTTTGAAAAAGGTTTTGCTGAAAGTCGTGAAAAAGCAAAAGCATACATTATGGCCGGACAAGTTTATGTCAATGGTGTTAAAAGTTTAAAATCAGGACATATGATAAAAGCTGATGATGTTGTTGAATTTCACGGAGAAAAAATGCCGTTTGTCAGCAGAGGCGGATATAAGCTTCAAAAAGCAATGGAAAGTTTTGAAATTGAGCTTGATAGCAAAATCTGTATGGATGTCGGGGCTTCAACAGGAGGATTTACCGACTGTATGCTTCAACATAACGCATTAAGAGTTTATTCTATTGATGTCGGATATGGCCAACTTGCGTGGAAATTGAGGACAGATGACAGAGTTGTAAATCTCGAAAGAACAAATTTCAGATATGTCACAGAAACAGAAGTCCCTGATATGATTGATTTTTCAAGTGTTGACGTTTCGTTTATATCTCTTTCAAAAATACTTCCTGTTTTACATCAAAGACTTAAAGTAAACGGTAAAGCTGTTTGTCTCATTAAACCTCAATTTGAAGCAGGAAAAGAAAATGTCGGCAAAAAAGGCGTTGTAAAAGACATTCAGGTACACATTGACGTGATTGAAAAAATATGTAAATGTGCTTTTGAAAATGGTTTCAGCGTATTAGGACTTGATTTTTCTCCTGTCAAAGGCCCTGAGGGTAATATTGAATATTTAATGTTTATTGAAAAATCCGATAATCCAATATTTAACAGCGAGATAAATGCTCGTGAAGTAGCTGAAAATTCGCATAAAACTCTTAATAAGGAGGAGTAATGTATGAAAATTGCATTAATACCTAATCTGACGAGAGATAATGCACTTGATGTTTCAATAAATATTTGCAATGAACTTGATAAATTAGGAATTGAATATCTGATTGATAAGTGTTATTCAGAAGAATTTTCAAGAACTAATGCGGTGTTTATTGAAGGAGACATAATCAAAGAATGTGATATTGTTGTTTCTGTTGGTGGAGACGGAACAATTCTTTCAACAGCAAAAAAGGCAGTTGAACACAGTAAACCGATTCTTGGCGTAAACGCCGGCAGAGTAGCATTTATGGCAGGGCTTGAACCAACGGAGCTTCATCATCTGAAATGTTTGATTGACGGAGAATATAAGATTGATAAAAGAATGATGCTTGAAGTAAGTGGTGACAATTTTGAAGGTAGTATTATATGCATAAATGATGCCTTTGTTGGTCGCGCAAGACACATAAATATGGCTGAACTTGAAGTCAGATGTAACGGTATGCTTGTAAACAAGTATTATGCAGATGGTGTTATTTTGTCTACTCCGACAGGCTCAACAGCCTATTCGCTTTCGGCGGGAGGACCTGTGATTGACCCTGAAATTGAAAGCTTATTGCTTACACCTGTATGCACTCATTCATTGTTTTCAAGAGCGTTAATATTTAAAAAAGACAGCGAAATTGAAATATTTAACAGAAACAGAAACTCAGAAGAAGTTTTTTTATCGTGTGATGGAAACGAAAGTATTGTAATTCCTGTAAACTCAAAAGTGTCTATAAAAAGAGCAAAAAAATCTGCTGAATTTATCAGAATCAAAAATGACACGTTTGTTGATATTTTAAACACTAAGCTTTCTCAAAGAAGAGCTTAAGGAAAGGTATATGGATATGAAAAGAAAAAGACATTCTATGATTTTAAAACTGATTGAAGAATATTCCGTTTCAAAACAAGAAGAATTGTTAGAGCTTCTGTGTAAAAATGGTTTTGATGTCACTCAGGCAACTGTTTCAAGAGATATAAAAGAGTTGAAACTTGTCAAAACGACTGATAAAAACGGTAAATATTGTTATAGCTATCAGAATGACAATAATAACTAAATTAAGAAATATAATACCATTCTTTCAACGAGCGTTATTTCTGTAAGAAAAGCTTGTAATATGGTATGCGTTCTTTGTAACACAGGTACTGCACAAGCTGTCTGTTTTGCGATTGATGAATTAAAATTAAATCAGATTATAGGCACTATTGCCGGTGACGATACAATATTTATTATGTGTGAAAGTGATTCTGATGCTATAATTGTTTCAGAAAAAATCAAAAAACTTTCATTGGATGAAAAAAGGTGATTTTTTGCTTTCAAATTTAAGAATTGAAAATATAGCTGTTATTGAAAAAGCTGATATCACATTTGATATCGGCTTAAATGTATTGACTGGTGAAACCGGAGCAGGTAAATCAATAATTATTGATGCTATAAATGCAATTCTTGGAGAAAGAACATCAAAAGAACTTATCAGAACAGGTGCTCAGAGTTCAAGCGTAACAGCATATTTCGAAAATATTGGTGATAATGTTATTGATGCATTGAATGAACTTGAAATACCCTGCGAAGAAGATAAAACACTTTTGATTCAGAGAAAAATCAATATTGATGGCAGAAACACTTGCAAAGTTAATGGCTATCCTGTTACTGTTACTATGCTGAAACAGTTAGGAAAATATCTAATTAATATTTATGGTCAAAATGATTCTCAGTTTTTGTTGACTAACGATAACAATATTTTGTTGCTTGATTCTGTTGCTCACAATGAAGATATTCTTCATGAATATCAGAATTATTATAAAAAATATGTCAAATTAAAAAAAGAATTGAAACTTTTAACAGGTAATGCACAAGAAAAAGAAAATGAAGCAAATTTATTATCTTTTCAGATTAACGAATTGGAAAAAGCAGAAGAGGCCCAGGCCTCCGGCCGCAGCCGCAGCCGGAACCGCCGCCGCCGCAGCCGGGGCAGCGGCGAGGGCAAGCAGCCTGCTGCCGCCCCCGCACAGGAGAAGAAGGAGGAACCCATGAAGGAATC
>JAFOEP010000033.1 GCA_017380115.1 Clostridia bacterium
TGAGAAACAGAATTATGTCTTATATGAAAGAAAAGCATAATGTTTCAAGAGATTTTGACAATATTATTATCACTTCCGGCGCACAGCAGGTTATGGACCTGACAACAAAAATATTTATCAACGAGGGCGACACAGTTGTTTGTGAAACACCATCTTTTATCGGCTCGTTGAACTGCTTCCGTTCATATAAAGCAAATTTGTGCGGAGTGCCTGTTGAAAGTGATGGAATGAACATAGAAAAGCTTGAAGAAGCGTTGAAAAACAATAAAAATGTTAAATTTATTTATACAATTCCAAACTTCCAGAACCCGTCAGGAATCACAATGTCTCTGGAAAAAAGAAAAGCAGTGTATGAGCTTGCAAAAAAATATAACGTGCTGATTCTCGAAGATAATCCGTATGGAGATTTAAGAGTCAGCGGTGAAGATGTTCCGACAATAAAAAGTATGGACGAAGACGGAATTGTAATTTATTGCGGTTCATTTTCAAAAATACTGTCACCGGGACTTCGTGTGGGATACGCAATTGCACCACAGGAAATAATTGCGAAAATGACAGTCGGAAAACAAGCTTCCGACGTTCACACTCCGATGTTCAACCAGATTGTTGTTGACAAGTGGATGGAAAAATATGATTTTGAAAAACATATAGAAAAAATAAGAGGAATATATAAAAACAAACTTGAACTTATGTGTTCTTTGATTGACAAAGAGCTTGGCGATTTCGCACCGTATGTTAAACCTGAGGGTGGATTGTTTGTGTGGTGTGAGCTTCCGAAAGAAGTTGATATGCTGGAATTCTGCTCAAAAGCAGTTGAAAGAAAAGTTGCTGTTGTACCCGGCACAGCTTTTACAATGGATGAAAACGACAAGACAAATTGTTTCAGAATGAATTTCTCCACGCCAACGGATGAAATGATTGAAAAAGGAATGAAAATACTCGGAGAAGTAAAAAGGAGTTACATAAATGGATAATCAGATGCCAAGAAAAAAAGTTTTGAGCTGTATTCAGCCGACAGGAACACCTACACTTGGAAATTACCTCGGCGCACTTAAAAATTGGAAAAATATAAGCGATGATTATGATGCTGCTTATGCAGTTGCAGATTTACACGCAATTACTGTCAGACAGGACCCGAAAATGTTGAAGAAGCAGATAATGGAAATGTATGCAATGCTTCTTGCGTTGGGAATTGACCGTGAAAAAAGCATTATTTTTGTTCAGAGTCATGTTCCTCAACATTCACAACTTGCATGGATTCTCAATTGTTATACTCAATTTGGTGAAATGAGCAGAATGACTCAGTTCAAAGACAAGTCTTCAAAACACGCTGACAATGTCAATGTGGGATTGTTTTCATATCCGGTGTTGATGGCAGCCGATATTCTTTTGTATAAAGCAGACTTTGTTCCTGTTGGGGTTTACCAGAAGCAACATCTTGAAATAACAAGAGATATTGCTGAAAGATTTAACGGAATTTACGGAAATGTATTTACAATTCCTGAACCGTTTATCGGCAAAAAAGGAGCGAAAATTATGTCGCTTCAGGACCCTGAGAAAAAGATGAGTAAATCTGACACAAATGTGAAAAGCTTTATTTCTCTTCTTGACAAACCTGAAACTATTATCAAAAAAATGAAATCAGCAGTAACTGATAGCGAATCCTGCGTAAGATTTGACGAGGCAAATAAACCCGGCGTCAGCAATCTTATGAGCATTTATGCTTGTTGCACAGGGCTTTCATATGAACAAATTGAAAAAGAATTTGAATCCAAGGGATACGGCGACTTTAAACAGAAAGTCGGAGAAGCTGTTGTTGAAGAGCTGAGAGATGTTCAGGAAGAATTCAACAGATTGATAAAAGACGAAAAATATCTCAAAGAATGTATGAAAGACGGAGCAGAAAAAGCAACAAGAATTGCACAGAGAACGCTTGAAAAAGTTATGAAAAAAGTAGGGTATGTTCAAATCTGATGGATGTTTTAATTTTTAGTATCAATACGGTATTACCTCTGGTAATAGTTGTAGCGTCAGGATTTTTTCTGAAAAAAATAAAAATAATTGACGACGATTTTATCAAAAAAGCGAACAATTTATGCTTCAAGTTTGCTTTGCCGATACAACTTTTTCAGAATATCAGAAGTGCGCCGTTTCAGGAAGTATTTCAGCCGAAGCTTGTTTTATATGTAGTTCTGGGAATAATTTTAATGTGCGTTGCTCTTTGCCTGACTGTTCCGAGGTTTATAAAAAAACGTGGAACCTGCGGAGCGTTTATACAGGGAGTATTCAGAAGTAATTTTCTGATTCTGGGCATTCCGCTTGCGACAAGTATGTTCGGTGAAAACAAAATCAGCAGTTTGTCAACGCTTCTGCCGTTTGTGATTATAGTTTATAATTTTATGGCGGTAATTGTATTGACAATATTTTCTGATGACAGCGAAAAAAAGAAAATTGATATTAAATCAGTAGCAATCGGAGTGGTTAAAAATCCGTTGATAATAGCGTCTGCGTTGGGAATGATATTTTCGTTTTTCTCAATCGGATTGCCGGAATTTCTGGAAGTGTCGCTTGACACAATCGGAAAACTTGCAACGCCTCTGGCGCTTTTGATTCTCGGAGGACAGTTTGCACCGGACAAATTGAAAGGAAACTTACTCCTTTGCACAGTTGTGTCAATTTTAAGATTGATAGTAATACCGGCGATATTTGTAACAGGTGGTGCAATGCTCGGATACAGAAACGAGATACTCGGATCTGTTTTTATAATTTTTGCAGCACCGAGCGCAGTTTCAAGTTATATAATGGCAAAAAGCATGAACAATGACCACGAGTTGGCAGGACAGATTGTTGTGATGACGACAGCTTTTTCTGTTGTAACGATTTTTTTGTGGACATTTGTTTTAAGAAAATTATGTTTGATTTGATTTGGAGGAAACTATGAAGGCAAACCAAAGTGTAGAAAATTATGATTCAAGAATAAGAGAATATGCAAACTATTCTTTCAGACAATCAAGAAATATTTGCAAAACTATCGGGAAAAGGGAAGCTGGAAGTGAAAATGAAATAAAACTTCAACAGCACGTTGAAAATGAACTTAAAACCTGTGCTGATGAGGTTAAGGTTGATGAATTTAATTTTCAGAAGG
The DNA here is from genome assembly GCA_017380115.1 of Clostridia bacterium. Lineage (GTDB taxonomy): Bacteria > Bacillota > Clostridia > Oscillospirales > Acutalibacteraceae > SIG575. The sequence goes on from JAFOEP010000033.1 coordinate 3,146, forward strand.
ATTATAAAATTTTTCAAAACAAAGTCGGAGCAATATTCTTTATTTGTGCCGCTGCACTTTTACTTGCAATGCTTCTTCTGGGAATTGAAATTTTAGGATTGATTTCAGCAGCAGTTGCAGTTGTCGGAATTGTTTTATCCTTTGCAGGAAAAATTTATGCTCCCAAAAAATTGTCATCAAAAAATGTTTATGCAGTTAAAAAACCAACAGGCGAAACTAAAAACAGATTGATTTTAGTTTCAAATGCAGACTGCATAAGAACAACAAAACTTGACGGAGTGTTTTTAAAAATAATGTCAATAATATCAGCTGTTTTGTCAATAGCAATATCTGTGCTGATATATGTTCAGAAACAAAACGAAATTTCAATAACAGACACACAAATATATAAATATCTCGCAATTCCTGTTGTAGTGTTTATGATTTTTAATATAATCATTTTGTTTTCGTCATATACGGGAGTGCTTGACGGAGCAAACAAAAATCTGAGCGGAATTTTTACATCAATTGCAGTTTTGAAATATCTTAAGGATATGTCAATTTCAATGCAGTCAACTGAAATTATGGTGCTTGTTACGGGAGCACACGAAGCAGACCTGAGCGGTGTAAAAAATTTCGTAAAAAAACATCTGGAAGAGCTTAAAAATGTTGAAACAAGAGTAGTTTGTCTTGACTGTCTGAGAGATGAAAAAAATCTTAGAATTGAGACAAAAAATATAAGAGGTAAAGTTGCTGAGGAAATAAAAAATTGTGCAAAAGAAAATGGCGCAGAAATTGAAATTCAGCAGAACACTTTTTTGAGCGACGGTGATGTCTTTGAAAATCACGGCTTTGACGGATGCACTTTAACTGCAAGTGAAAAAGATGTTATGACTCAGGAAGACACTTACGAAGATATGAAAATAAAAACGATTGAAACTGCACTTAAAAGTGTGATGGAAGAAGTTTTTTATTTGGGATAAATTTAACAGACAAATCAGACGGTTTTAATAATAAAAATAATTTGGGAAGGCAATTATGAACAATAATTTTTACTCATTTGATTCCGAATATAATTTCGAAAAAAAAGTTAAAGCTTTTAACAACGTCAGGTCACACGGAAATATAGTGGGCATAGGCGTTCTGTGCTTTGTTGCTTTGTCAAACACAATAGCGTTGATTCTGAGTTTGTTCGGTGTAGATGAATTTATAAAAAGTAGCGAAATATTGCTTGAATGTTTTGATATAATTTTTTCAATTGCAGCAATATTTCTGCCGTTTTTGTTTGTAATGTTCAAAGTCAGAAAAAACCATAATGATGACTCCTTCGGGTTTAATAAACCGTATGATAAAAAAATGTTTTTGTATGCAATATCGGGCGGATTGATGCTGTGCCTTTTTGCTGACAAAATTGCAGGAATAATTGTATATATGATGTCGGGGTTTGGGATGACGGTTGAATCTGTACAATCAACAAAGCCGACTTCAGTTTCGGGGTTTTTGTTATATCTTGTTTCGTCAGCAGTTGTAGCTCCGTTAATAGAAGAATTTGCAATCCGAGGAGTAACGCTTCAACCGTTAAGAAAATACGGAGATAAATTTGCAATAGTTATTTCGGCACTTGTTTTCGGGTTGATGCATCAGAATTTTGTTCAGGCATTGTTTGCGTTTATAACAGGACTTGTGATTGGTTATTTTGCCGTATCGACAGGAAGCGTTTGGTGTGGGGTGATAATACACGCGCTAAACAACTTCTTTGCAGTGATAACAAACAGCGTTTCAGACAATTCGCGATATATTACGGTTTATTTTGTTTATACTATTTTACCGTTGTTGATTTATATTCTCGGAATAATATCGTTAATAATTTATTTAAAAGAGAAAAACAGATATAAGCTTATGAAACCGCAGGTGCAATGTATCAGCACAAAAGAAAAAACGAAAGCATTTTTGCTTTCGGGCACAATGCTGGCGGCGATGATAATTATGATTCTGAAAACGATTTCTTATGTCAGCATTACAGGGTGATAAAAATGGTTGAAGAAAAATTTATGCGTGAAGCTTTGAGGTTGGCAGAAGAAGCTGCAAAAGACGCAGAGGTTCCTGTCGGTGCAGTTGTTGTTTGTGACGGTGAAATTGTAGGCAGAGGAAAAAATTCAAGAGAGAATTCTAAAAACGCACTTGCTCACGCTGAAATTGAAGCCATCAACGATGCTTGTAAAAATCTTGGTGGATGGAGATTGTGGAAATGCGAAATGTATGTGACGCTTGAACCGTGTCCGATGTGTGCGGGAGCCATCATAAATTCAAGAATAAAAAAGTTGGTTTATGGTGCATACGATTTAAAAGCAGGTTCATGCAAAAGTGTGATAAATTTGTTTGAGCTTCCATATAATCATAAACCTGAAATTGTGTCGGGATTTATGGAAAAAGAATGTTCAGAAATACTTAAAAAATTCTTTGCAGAATTAAGAGGGAAATAAAAGAGGTGTTTTCCAATGCAGAAAGTTTTGGATGTTTATAATTTTTTAAACGAAAAATATACAATTGAAAATCAGGAGCCGTGGGATAACAGCGGACTTATTGTCGGAGACTACCGGAATGAAGTCAGAAAAATTGCTGTTGTGCTCGATATAAACGATGAAACGCTCAGGCAATCAATTGAACAGAAAGCAGACCTGATTGTCAGCCATCATCCTTTGATTTTTAAGCCCGTCAAAAAAATTACATCTGAAAGCATTGAATATAAACTGATAAAAAATAATATCAGTGTAATTTCAATTCACACTTGTTATGACAACGCAAAAGACGGTGTTAATGATATTTTGTGTGAAAAATTGGGAATAGAAAACACAAGAGTTGTAGAAACATCTGATGTTGTTTGTCCGATAGTCAGAATGGGGACGGTGAATGAAACTATCGGTGAAGAATTGGCAAAAAAAGTCAAAGAAATTCTGTCGGGAAAAGTTTCTCTTGCAGATGCAGGAAATAGAATCAGAAATGTTGCCGTCTGCTCAGGCTCGGGCTCTGATTTTATCAGAGAAATGATTGAAAATAATGTTGATGCTTATATCACGGGTGAAGCAAGTTATCACGATATGCTTTTTGCAAAAGACAACGGTATGAGCGTCATAAGTGCAGGTCATTATGAAACTGAAAAACCTGCAATGGAAGTATTAAAAGAAAGAATTAAAGAGCGTTTTAATGATATTGAAATTTTATCAGTAGTTGAAAACGGTCCTATCATATATTTTTGAGAGGTTTAAAAAGTGGCACTTGACGGAATATATTTAAGTTGTATAAAAAATGAAATAAAACCTGAAGCTGTGATGATGAGAGTTGAAAAAGTTCATCAACCGTCAAAAGAAGAAATTGTTCTTGTTCTCAGAGGAAGAAACGGCGCAAAAAAACTTCTTTTGAGCGCAAGGTCAAACAGTCCTCGGGTTCATTTCACAAATTGCACTTTTGAAAATCCAAAAACTCCGCCGATGCTTTGTATGCTGTTTCGTAAATATCTTACAAATGCAATGATAACGGACATAAGACAATATGAATCCGACAGAATTTTGTTTATCGACTTTGATGCGACTGACGAAATCGGAGAGAAAATCAAGTTGACTATCAGCGTTGAAATTATAGGACAACACAGCAACATAATTTTAATTGACGGCAATAACAGAATTATAGATTCAATTAAAAGAGTTGACATCAACAAATCTCCCACCAGACAGATTCTTCCGGGCCTTGAATATGTTTTGCCGAAAAATCAGCAAAAAACAAATCTTTCAGAATGTAAAATTGATGAACTTGTCGAAAAAGTTTTACAAGAAGAAAACAAATATCTTTCAACATCTCTGATGAATGAAATTCAAGGAATCTCACCGATTGTATCAAGGGAAATTGTGTCGTTGTCAGCGGGAGATGACATATATTGTTACAGTGTAAATGAAGAAATAAAACAAAAACTGAAATGTGTGCTTTCAGACATTCAGAGTGGGCTAAAAAACAATTCTTTGGGAGCATATATTTATTTTGGCGAAGAGGGTAAACCGAAAGATTTTTCGTTTGTTGAAATCAATCAATACGGAAGCTTAGGTGAATGCAAAAAGCAAGAAAGTTTTTCGGCGTTGCTTGACGAATTTTATTTTGAAAAAGACAGAATTGAAAGAACGAGACAAAAGTCAGGCGACTTGTTCAGAATGCTGAACACTACGCTTGCAAGAATTTCAAAAAAAATTAATCTTCAAAAAGTTGAACTTGAAAAATGCGAAGACAAAGATGATTTGAAGATAAAAGCAGAATTGATCAACGCTTATCAATATATGCTTGAAAAGGGAAGCTCAGTTTATGAAGTTGAAAATTATTATGACGAAAACAAAATAATAAAAATAAAAGCAGACCCGGCGTTGTCACCAAACGCAAATTCTCAGAAATATTATAAGGAATACAGAAAAGCAAAAACGGCAGAGGTAATGCTTGTCAGACTGATTGAAGAAAATGAGCAGGAGCTTGTGTATATAGAATCAGTAATTGATGAGCTGACAAGAAGCGAAACGGAAGCCGAAATCAATGAAATCAGGCGTGAACTTTCAGAAAACGGATACGGTAAAAAGAAAATCAAACAAAACGAAAAGAAAAAGTCAAAACCGCTTGACCCGATTGAATATGTCACGAGTGACGGCTTCAAGGTGCTTGTAGGAAGAAACAATGTGCAAACCGATTTTCTGACATTTAACAAAGCAAAGAGCAATGATTTGTGGCTTCACACAAAAGATATACACGGCTCACTTGTTTTTATCGTTTGCGAAAACCGTGAAATCAGCGACAAAGCAA
>JAFOEP010000034.1 GCA_017380115.1 Clostridia bacterium
CGGCATTACCGCTTGTGTTCATCAACATCGGCATAGCCGTTACCAGAAACACAAATTCAGCAAGAAGCGCTTCTTTGTTTCTCATCAGATTTCCTGTAAATGTTGCAGAAATCATCAATATTGCAAGCCATAATATTCTGTTTTTGGCAAGTTTGAAAACTCCGGTTTTGAGATATGACTCGTCTGCCGGTCGCATAGCAGCCATTTTTTCAAAGTCTTCGGTGTTTTCTTTTTCAATGATATCAACAATGTCGTCGATTGTAATAATTCCGACAAGTCTTCCCTCTTTATCAGTTACAGGTACACTCAACAAGTCGTATTTTCTTGCAAGATCAGCAACGTCTTCCTGGTCATCAGATGTCATTACTGAAATTATCTGATTCTTTTCATCCATTATTTCGCTTACAAGCGTTTCTTCTTCACACAACAGCAAATCTTTAAGTTCAACAATACCTACAAGCTTCCTCGAATCATCAACACAATAACAGGTATAAATCGTTTCTTTGTCTGTTGCTGTGCTACGAATGCTCTCAATGGCTTGTTTGGCTGTGTAATAAGTGTGAAGCTGTACCATCTCGTTTGTCATTATGCTTCCCGCTGTGTCTTCAGCATAATTGAGATATCTGTTAATAGTGTTTCTTGTTTCGGCGTTAGCAACCTTCAACACTCTATTTACTACGTTCGCCGGTACTTCTTCAAGAAAGTCAACAGTGTCGTCGATAAACATATCGTCAACGAGTCTGCACAACTCTTTGTCCGTTATTGAACGTACTATGTGCTCCGCTTCTTCTGTGTCAAGATATGAAAAAACCTCGGCAGAAATATCTTTGGGTAATATTCTAAACGCTCTCAAAAGATAGTCGTTATCAATCTCACCCAAAAATTCAGCAATATCAACCGAGTTCATATCAAGAAACTTATCATGAAGCTCACAAAATCTCTTATCTTCAAGAAGATTTTCAAGCACTTCAAATTCTTTTTCTTCCATTATGACCTCGTTTCCGCGAGGTCATCAGTATATTTGTTATGAGAAACAACAATTTTTTGCAATCTCTCATAACAAATATATCAATACCCCGCCTGTTTTTTTCTACTTCGCCCGTTACCGTCAGCGTCCATTTATTTTTTTCATCTCCTTCTTTGAAATTTACATTTTAATTTTAACCTATCAAAGCTGTGGTTTTGTGAACAAATTGTGAACATTTCACGGCTTTTTTTATTTTTTACACATTTATTATAAAAATTCAATTTTCTCCGAAGTATTGGTGGGGGAACAAAAATTATGAAAGGATTTGCAGATGAAAGAAAAAACACTTTCCAAGAAAGAAAAACTCTTTTGCTCCTATTTTTCTGTTTTGCGTAATGCCCGTGAAGCTGCTTGTTTATCAGGTTATCTGCTTCCCTTTGCAACGGGTAATATGCTTTTACAAAAAAATTCAATTCAAAAAGAAATTTCTAAAATTTCGGAGAATTATCCTGTTTCAGATGAAGTCAAAGCAGGATTCCGCAGGCTGGCTTTCGGTTCAACTGCCGATTGTATCAAGTTAGTTTTCAGAGATGATATTTCCGACGAGGATATTGAAAGCTTTGACCTTTTTAATGTTTCTGAAATCAAAAAGGCAAAAAACGGTAACGTAGAAATAAAATTCTTTGACCGTATCAAAGCTATGGAACACTTGTTAAATTGTGAGAACACCCACAATAATGATTCTGCCGTTGAATTTTATGAAGCAATTCAAAAAGGGGCTAATGCAATCAAAAGTGTCGGGTTAAATGAGTAAGCAAGAATTTATTGCATTTTCAAAAAAGCAACTTGCCGTCTTGTCCTGGTGGCACAAAGATTCCCCGTTTCACAACAAAGACGCACTCATTTGCGATGGCGCTGTCAGAAGCGGAAAAACTCTTTGTATGGCTATATCTTTTGTTGCGTGGAGTTTTTATTCTTTCTGCGATACATCTTTTGCAATATGTGGCAAAACTGTTTCTTCACTGAAAAGAAATATTATCACACCTATTATTCCCGTTCTGGAGCAACTCGGTTTTTCCTGCAAAACAATTTTATCAAGAAATGAAATTATTATTTCTTATTCAGGTCGGGAAAACAAATTTTATCTTTTCGGAGGCAAAGATGAATCTTCTGCTGCTCTGATTCAGGGAATGACTCTCGGTGGGGTACTTCTTGACGAAGTTGCTCTTATGCCACGTTCTTTTGTCGAACAGACTCTGGCAAGATGTTCGCTTGAAAAATCAAAATTCTGGTTCAACTGCAACCCCGAATATCCCCAGCATTGGTTCAATGTTGAATGGATTAAAAAAGCTAAATCGAAAAACTGTCTTCATATCCGTTTTAAAATGCAGGACAATCCTTCCCTTTCAAAAGAAATGATTGAAAGGTACAGAAACCTTTATTCAGGCTCATTTTACGAAAGATTTGTTGAAGGAAAATGGGTCGCCGCCGAAGGTGTTGTGTATCCGATGTTCAACGAAAAAACTCACGTTGTCATCCCACCTGACGGTGATTTTGAAAAATACATTATTTCCTGCGATTACGGTACGGTTAATCCTTCTTCTTTCGGACTATGGGGTAAAAAAGAGGATAAGTGGTACAGAATCAGAGAATATTACCACGATTCCAGAAAACTCGGTATTCAGAAAACCGATGAGGAACACTACACTTCACTTAATGAACTTGCAGGCAATTGCAAAATTGATAATGTTATTGTCGATCCGTCAGCTGCAAGTTTCATCCAATGTATTCGCCGACACAAAAAATTCAAGGTGATACCAGCTAAAAACAATGTTATTGACGGAATCAGAATGGTTTCTGACGCATTAAAAGAACGTAAAATTCTTTTCTCCCCCACTTGTGTCGATACTATTCGTGAATTTTCTCTGTACCGTTGGGATGACAGCATTGTCAGAGATGCACCGTGCAAGGAAAATGACCACGCAATGGATGATATCAGATACTTCATAACTACGGCACTAAACGCACCTGAAAATGATTTCTTTGCCATTGCAACGCTCAGAGAAAACAGTATTTTTTAAAACTATATTTGTCAAGGAGGTTTAACTTGGGACTGACGGATATTTTTAAAAAGCAAAAAAGCCAAACATCTTCGCGTGTTATTCAATCAACTCGTCCGATTTCGCAGCCATTTTCTATTATTGACAGCTACTCGCCGTCTGCCAGCGTTCAGCTCTCTCTTTACAAACAGCTTCGAGAGGCAATTCCTGTTATTGACGCTGCAATATATAAGTTAATCAGGCTTATCGGTTCGTTTGAAATCAAATGTGAAAACAAATCTGCCGAAAAAATGATAAACTCTTTTTTCAAAACCATGCCTGTTGGCGGAAATTCTAATGGTATAAACTCATTTATCAGCAATTACCTTGAAAGTCTTCTGACCTACGGCACTGCTGTTGGTGAAATTATTGTTTCAAAGGGCGGATTTTTTCACGGACTCTATAACACAAATCTTTCTGACGTTTCATTTAAACGTAATAAAAACGGTTTCAGTATTGATATTTGTGATTGCACAGGAACATGCGTTTCCAATCCACAATTCGTTTTTATGACTTCTTTAAATCCGGAACCCGGTCAGATTTGTGGCACTTCAATTCTGAAAGGTCTTCCTTTTGTCAGCTCTATCTTACTGAAAATTTATAACACTATCGGTGTTAACTGGGACCGTGTTGGCAATGTTCGTTTTGCTGTCACTTATAAACCTCAAAACGATGTCTCAGATAAGTCATTCGCAAGAGAACGAGCTGAACAAATTGCGCAAGAATGGTCAAAAATGCAAAACAGCTCGGCAATTAAAGATTTTATTGCCGTCGGAGATGTAGACATCAAAGTTATTGGTGCAGACAACCAGGTTCTCGACAGTCAGGTTCCCGTGAGACAAATGCTTGAACAAATTGTTGCCAAAACAGGTCTGCCGCCTTTTATTCTTGGCTTAACCTGGTCAACAACCGAACGTATGTCATCACAACAGGCTGATATTCTTACAAGTGAGCTTGAATATTACAGAGGCTTATTGGAACCTGTTCTTATTAAAATCTGCAACACTTATCTTAAAATGAACGGTATGTTTTGCGAAGCTAAAATCAAATGGAGCGATATTATGCTTCAGGACCTTTCTGAAATCAGCGAAGCAAGATTGAAAAACGCTAATGCTCTTAAAATTGAGCAAGAAATTGAGAAAGAGGAACTTCATGAATAAAAACTTTAACAACTCTATCGAATCTTATGAAATAAGCGATGACGATTTATCTCTTATTAATTCTTTTACTGTCAAGCCTTTGAACAAGGATGAAGTTTTTGCTTTCAATGTTATTCTTTGCGACAACGAAATTGACCGTGACACAGAATGTTTTGACTATAATTCTTTGAAAAAACTTTCTGAATTGTTTGTCGGCAAAACAGGGATATTTGACCACAGCATGAAAAGTGCCGACCAGACAGCAAGAATTTATGACACGCAAATTGTAAACGATGAGAGCAGATTAACTTCTTATGGTGATAAATATGTCTATCTCAAAGCTAAGGCATATATGCCCATTACCGAAAAAAATCTCGACCTGATTACTGAAATTAACGCCGGAATAAAAAAAGAAATCAGCATTAATTGCAGCGTCGAAAAAAAGGTTTGCAGCATTTGCAGAAAAAGCGTTCGTTTTTCATCATGTCAACATGATAAAGGAAAAGAATATAACGGCAAAAAATGCCATCATATTCTTGTCAATCCTATTGATGCCTACGAATGGTCTTTTGTCGCTGTCCCTGCTCAGAAAAATGCAGGAATAACTAAATCTTTTAAAGAAAGGACAGATAAAACTTTAAATATGATGAATATAATTTCTGTTTTTAAATCTGTTGATACCCAAATCACAATCACAAAATCAGAGGCAGAAGAAATTTTAAAAGAATTAGAAAATCTTCAACTCAAAGCAAGTGAAGGAGAAGAATACAGAAATATTCTTAAAAGTGAGATTCTCCGACTTTCCTGCTCTGCTATGCCTAAAATAAGTTCAAAAAGTATTGAAAATATTTGCTCTACTCTTCCTTTGAACGAACTCAAAACGCTTAAATCTGACTTTGAAGAAGTTGCTGAAAATTTTAAATCCAAACCTCAGCTTTCAAGTCAGTCTAACCCATCTTTAAAACAAAACAATGATTTTATAATCTAACAGAAAGAAGGAAAATTTTATGTCAGTAGCTTTTAAAGGCTTTAACGAAAAAACTTTAACATTTAAAACAGATTCAACTACTCTCACTGTCGGTACTCCCGTTTCAATCTCTTCAAACGGTACTGTTTCTCCGACAACCTCCGGCAACGAATTCATCGGTGTTGCAGGAAAAACAAAAAACGGTTATGTTGACGTTCAGCTCTCAGGTTATGTCAAATCTTCTTACACAGGTACTGCTCCGTCAGTTGGCAGAGTTACATTCGGAGCTAACGGTTCAGGCGGTGTAAAGGTTGTGACAACAGGTGGTATCTCCTGTATCGTTCTGAGCGTTGACTCAACAAGCTCAACAGTTGAATTTTTGATTTAAGAAAGGAACATATAAACTATGGCTAATTTTGACAACATTAAACTCGAAAAAGGATTATATCAGACTAATTCTTCTTTTACATCGGAGCTTGAAAGACTTGACCCTTCAGAAAACTACAAGGGTACTGAACTTGAAAACCTTGACGCTTTCCAGCGCCAGCTCAAAAGATTTGATATCAGAGTCAGCGGTCCTGACAGCGATGTGATCGAAAAATTCTTTGCAACTTCTGACAGCGCTACCCTTTTCCCTGAATATATTTCAAGAGCTGTTCGTCAGGGTATGGAAGAAAACAATATCCTCCCAAGAATTGTTGCAACAACAACCAAAATTGATGGTATGGATTACAGAAGCATCGCAACTGCAATGACTGACGATGACAAGGAATTAAAAAATGTCAGCGAAGGTGCTTTTATACCTCAGACTGATATCAAAACTCAGGAAAATCTTATCAGACTCAACAAGCGCGGCAGAATGCTCGTTGCTTCATACGAAGCTATCAGATTCCAGCATCTTGATGTATTTACTGTTACACTCAAGCAGATCGGTGCTTACATCGCAAGATCTCAGCTTAAAGACGCTATTGATGTTTTAATCAACGGTGACGGCAACAACAATCCTGCTTCAACATTGTCTGCTTCATCATCAGGAACTCTTACATACAACGATATCATTTCTTTGTGGAACAGTTTTGATCCTTATGAACTCAACACTATGATTGCAAGTCCTGATGTTGCTGCAAAGCTTCTTTCTCTTGCTGAATTCAGAGATTCACTTGCAAATCTTGACTTCCACGCAACAGGCAAAATGATTACTCCGGTCGGCGCTGATCTGATGAAATCTTCTGCTGTACCTTCAGGTAAACTTATTGGTCTTGACAAAAAATGCGCTCTTGAAATGGTTACTGCCGGTGATGTTATGACTCAATATGACAAACTTATTGACAGACAGCTTGAAAGAGCCGCTATCACTTCTATCGCAGGATTCTCAAAAATCTTTACAGATGCATCCAAAGTTCTCACAGTATAAGGAGATTCATAATGATTACAGCATGGAACGTTCTTGCCCGACTTGAACATTTTATTGATATTGATTCAGATTCAAAAGATAAAGCTCTTAGCATTTGTTTTGCAAATCTCGAAAAAGTTTTTTCCATGTTAAACGATAAAGCTGATAAAAATGATTGCAGAATCACGCAAGCAGC
>JAFOEP010000035.1 GCA_017380115.1 Clostridia bacterium
AAAGCTTGAAGCCGAGCTTGAAAACCTCAAGACCGTGCGCCGCCGCGAAGTGGCAGAGAAGATCAAGGTAGCACTCTCTTTCGGCGACCTTTCCGAGAACAGTGAATACGATGAAGCAAAAAATGAACAGGGTAAAATGGAACACAGAATCAATGAGATTGAAGAAACTTTGAAGAAAGCAAAAATCATTGACGATTCGGATATCAGCACAGAAGCTGTGTCAATTGGTTTGACAGTAAAATTGAAAGATATAGAATATGATGAAATAGTTGAATATAAAATTCTTGGTGATGAAAAAGAATCTGATCCTGATAACGGAATCATATCTGCACAGTCTCCGATTGGCTCAGGACTTATCGGTCATGTAATCGGAGAAAAAGTTGATATTGAAGTACCGTCAGGAATAATATCATTTGAAATTCTGGACATTTCTAAATAAAACATAACACTGTTTGGTATTAAGGAGAATTAAAATTGGCTAACGAAATTAATGAAAAAGAGGAAATTCTTGAAGAACAGACTCAGGAAGATATTAACGAATTAAGAAGAATAAGACTTGAGAAACTTGAAAACTTGCAAAAAGCAGGAAAAGACCCATTTGAAATAACAGTTGCAGAACAGTCAATCACAGCAAAAGAGATTGTTGACAACTTTGAAACTCTTGAAAACACAGACGTTTCAATCTGCGGTCGTATTATGACTTGGAGAGATATGGGTAAAGCTAACTTCATCGACGTTCGTGACAGATCAGGCAGAATGCAGGTATATGTCAGAATCAACGATATCGGTGAAGAAGAATTTGCTGAATTCAAAAAATGGGACATCGGCGATATAGTAGAAGTAAAAGGATTTGTTTTCAGAACAAGAAGAGGAGAAATTTCTGTTCACGCAAAATCAGTAAAACTTCTCACAAAATCACTTTTGCCGTTGCCTGAAAAGTTCCACGGTCTTAAAGACGTTGACACAAGATACAGACAGCGTTATCTTGATTTGATAGTAAATCCTGATTCAATGGATACATTCATAAAACGTTCAATGATAATCAAGGAAATCAGAAGCTTCCTTGATGCAGAGAATTTTATAGAAGTTGAAACACCAATGCTTGTTCAAAACGCAGGTGGTGCGGCAGCAAGACCGTTTTTGACTCACCATAACAGCCTTAACGAAGACCTTAAACTCAGAATATCACTTGAACTTTATCTTAAACGTCTTATTGCAGGTGGTATGGAAAGAGTATATGAAATCGGAAGAGTTTTCAGAAATGAAGGTCTTGATATCAGACACAATCCTGAATTCACATTGATGGAATTGTATCAGGCATACACAGACTATAACGGAATGATGGATCTGACAGAAAGACTGTTTAAACATCTTGCAATGAAAGTTCTTGGAACAACTAAATTTACTTATGGCGACAATGAAATTGATTTTTCAAAACCTTTTGAAAGAATAACAATGACAGAAGCTGTAAAGAAATATACATCAATAGATTTTGATGAAATATCTTTTGAAGAAGCAAAGAAACTTGCTGATGAAAGAGGTATTGAATATGAACCAAGACATAAAAAAGGTGATTTGCTCAGTATGTTCTTTGAAGAATATGTTGAAAAACATCTTATTCAGCCGACATTTGTTCTTGATCATCCGATAGAAATATCACCGTTGACAAAGAAAAAGCCGTCTGATCCTGAAAAAGTTGAAAGATTTGAATTGTTTGTAAATACATGGGAAATGTGTAACGCATATTCAGAGCTTAACGATCCGATTGACCAGAGAGAAAGATTCAAAGCTCAGGAAGAATTACTTGCTCAGGGCGATGAAGAAGCCAACCATACAGACGAAGACTTCCTCACAGCACTTGAATATGGTATGCCACCAACAGGTGGAATCGGATACGGAATTGACCGTCTTGTAATGCTTTTGACAAATAGTTCTGCAATCCGAGATGTGTTGCTTTTCCCGACTATGAAAAGTTTAGATAAATAATTATGAAAATATCTGTTGCTTTAGCTGCCTATAAAGGTGAAAAGTATATTGAAGAACAATTACGTTCAATACTTGTGCAATTGAATAAAGATGATGAAATAATTATATCGGATGACTGTCCCGCTGAAACAATGCGGGACATTGTCCGTAATTTTGACGATGAAAGAATAAAATATGTTGAAGGTCCGAAAAAAGGAGTCGTTAAAAATTTTGAACACGCAATAAACCTTTGTGAAGGTGATATAATATTTTTGTGTGATCAGGATGACGTCTGGGCACCCGACAAAGTTGAAAAATGTGTAAAAGAATTAGAAAATGGCAATGTTCTTGTTATGCATGATGCGAAAATTGTCGATGAAAACCTGAAACAAAAAGAAGAATCGTTTTTCAAGGCACATAAAAGTAAGACAGGAATAATAAATAATATAATCAGAAATTCATATATTGGATGTTGTATGTCATTTAAGAGTGAATTAAAAAGATATATTCTTCCTTTTCCTGAAAAAATACCTATGCATGACCAGTGGATAGGTCTGATGGCAGAAAAACATGGCAGAGTCAGTATGCTTAATGAAGCATTAATATCTTACAGAAGACACGAAATGACTGTAACAGGCAAAAAAACGTCTTTGTCAGAGAAAATAAAATGGAGATATCAAATAATCAGAGCGCTGATTTTATCTTCAACGGAGGATTAAGATGGACAATTACAGTGTTTCCGGATGCATTGTTACATATAATAACAAAAGAACAATTGATGAAACATTGAGAACTATATTTCAATACACAAAAGATATTGATTTCAGACTTTATGTAGTTGATAATGGTTCTACTGACGGAACAATTGAAATAATAAAAGAGAATTATCCGCAAATAAAACTTGTTGAAACGGGTGAAAATCTCGGCTTTGGCAAAGGTCATAACTATATTCTTGATGAGATTGATTCAAAATATCATTTCATAATCAATCCGGATATTATATTGTGTGATAACGCAATCAAAAAAATGGCCCGGTATCTTGAAGACAACAGCGACGTAGGAATAGTATCTCCGAAGATATGTTTTCCTGACGGAAGATTGCAGATATTGGGAAAAAGAAATCCAAAACTGAAATATCTTGTTGCAAGCAGATTGAGAAACGATGAAGAACCGGGAAAACTTCTTTGCGAATATGCAATGCTTGAAACCGGACTTGATAAAGAGATGGATATTGAAGTGGCATCAGGCTGTTTCTTGGGAATCAGAACAGATTTATTCAGACAAATCGGAGGATTTGACGACAGATACTTTATGTATTTTGAGGATTTTGATTTGTCAAGATGTATAAACAAAATTTCAAAAGTAAGATATTATCCTGAAGCTGTGATATATCACGAATGGGGAAGAGATTCAAAGAGAAACACTAAATTGAAGATAATTCATATATCTTCAATGTTCAAATACTTTTTGAAATGGGCGTTTAAAAAATAAGCGTTTAACGAAGGTGAAAATATGTTACAAAAAATAAAGAATTCAAATTTTGTACAAGATTTTTTAAAATACAGATATCTTCTTTCAGAGATAATCAGAAGAAATATAAAAGTTCAATACAGAGATTCTGTGCTTGGAATATTCTGGACATTTTTGCAGCCTTTGCTGTCAACATTAGTTCTTGTTGCGGTGTTCAGCAACATATTCCACAACAGAACGGAATATTATCCGATATATGTTTTATGCGGAAGGTTGTTATACGATTTTTATAGCCAGGCAACAAAACGAGGAATGAGATCAATAACAACAGCGGCAGGAGTAATAAAAAAGGTATATGTACCTAAATACATATATCCGCTTGGAAATACGCTTTCATGCTTTGTAACATTTTTAATTTCGTTGTTAGTTCTTGTTGCATTTATGATTTATTTCATAATTTTCAAAGGAATGTCGTTGACACCGTATGTGTTACTTGCGATTGTCCCTGTGTTGATACTGTATATCCTTTCTTTTGGCGTAGGGATGATACTTGCAACAATGTCTGTATTTTTCAAAGACATAGAATATCTCTATGAAGTGTTCTGTATGCTTTTGTTTTATATGACACCTGTATTTTATAGCGTTGAAACGCTTAATATATCAAATAGTTTTATAAAAATGGGACTTATGGCAAATCCGCTTTATTCAATCGTAAATCTTTTCAGATTTTGCATCATCGGAACAGGAACTTGGAATTGGGGATGGTTCTTCTATTCATTTGGCTTTGCGATTGTGACGGTAATAATCGGAGGACTTTTGTTCAGAGCAAAAGAAGACAAATTTATACTTCACATTTAATAAAAAGTATTGAAAGGACAATCTGACTCAGGTTGTATGGATGTAAATATGAGCGAACCCGTAATTAAGGTTGAGAATGTAAGTATACTTTTTAACCTCAACAAAGAGAAAGTTGACAATTTAAAAGAATACGTTATAAAGGTTTTAAAAAGAAAAATTCATTTCACAGAATTCTGGGCTTTAAACGATGTAAGCTTTACAGTGAACAAAGGTGAAAGACTTGGAGTTCTTGGGTTTAACGGAGCAGGAAAAAGTACACTTCTGAAGACCGTTGCAGGAGTTTTGAAACCTACAAAAGGCAGCGTAGAGGTTCAGGGCGTTATTGCCCCGATGATAGAACTCGGAGCAGGATTCGATTCAAACTATACAGGAAAAGAAAACATCTATCTGTATGGTGCAACTATGGGATATTCGAAAAAATATATCGAAGAAAGATATGATGAAATAGTTGCATTTTCGGAGCTTGAAAAATTTATGGATGTTCCGATCAAAAACTATTCATCAGGTATGCGCGCAAGACTTGGATTTTCTATTGCAACAGCAGTTGAACCTGAGGTTTTGATTCTTGACGAGGTGCTTTCAGTAGGCGATGCAAGATTCAGGGCTAAGAGTGAAAAGAAAATAGTAGATATGTTTGATAAAGGAATAACAGTTCTTTTTGTTTCACATAATACGGACCAGGTAAGACGAATTTGCAATAAAGCTATAATTATAGATAAAGGTAAAGTTATAGCAAACGGAGATGTCAACGAAGTTTGTGACATATACGACAAATTAGTTTCCGAAGGAAAGAAATAACGGAAAACTGAAAGGGATGAGTTCCTTGCCGAAAATTACAGTCATTATACCGGCATATAATTCAGAAAAATTTATTGCACAAACATTGGACAGCCTTGTCAACCAGACTATGCAGGACATTGAAGTCATAGTTGTTGATGATGGTTCGACAGATTCAACGTGCGATATTATTACAAAATATCATATAGATTTTCCGTATATAAAATATATTTATCAGGAAAATTCGGGAGTTTCTGCTGCTCGAAACAAAGCTATTCCTCTTGCAACAGGGGAATATGTTGTTTTTTTGGACGCAGACGATGTTTATACTCCTGAGTCGCTGGAAGGATTTTATAGCAAAGCAAAAGAAACCGACGCTGATTTGGTTATAGGCAGATTGAAATCTTTTGGGGCAGGAGTCAGTGAATATAACGAATATGCCGAAAAGCTTTCGAAAAAAGAATCAATTGAAACATATGACCTTGATTTGTTGTGGAATTTTCTTGTAGGCAATAAATGCTATAAAACAAAGAAATTGCAAGAGAGTGGAATTTTATTTCCGAAATTAAAATATTCCGAAGAAGGAGTATTTTTCACATCTTTTGTTTACACAGGCGCAAAAATTGTCGGCACACAGTCTTCCACAATGTGTTATAGAAGACACACAAAAGAAGAAGGTCTTTCCGTCAGCCAAAGTGTAAATATTGATTTGGTAAAAAACTTTATTTCATCCTTGAGTGCAATTTATGATATTGCAAAAATTAGCTTTAAAAAGAACAAAACCTGTAAAAATGAGAATGAATATTTACAGGAAATATTATATAAAACGGCACACATACTTATATTTCAATTTTACCGTCATTTCTGGAGAGTTGACGACGAATGTCTTGAATATATAAAAAAAGAACTTGACAGACTTTGCTCTATGATGGACGATAAAACGAAAAAGAGATTGAGCGAATTTAACAGTGACATCTGCGTCATTCCTGTCAATGCTGACAAGCAAGATGTGGCAGATAATGCGAAGATAAGTGTTTTTGTTAAAAACTTCGGAGATGTTTCAAAAACAATAGAAAGTGTTTTTGAATCTTCATATCCGTTTTTCGAGGTTTTTGTTCCGAAATCAGCCGAACAATTTATTCCTCAGGAAAGACGCTTTTTGCAAAATCTTTATGTAGTTGATGACAAATCTTTTATGAAGAATGCAAAGAAAATGTCCAGAGGTAAATATAAGCTGGTAATATCACAGAATCATTTTGTTGATGACAGAATTTTCAGATTTCTTGTGAGATTCAATAAAATACCGGATTTTGTGAAAACAAAGTGTTTCGGATTGTTGTATAAGGTAGTTAATAAGAAAATATCCTGATAACTAACGGTGGAAAAATGAAAAAATTATTGTATTATTTTTATTCATTTCTTTTTAAGATATATAGGTTATTTAAAGTGCAGGAAAACAGGATTTCACTTGTTTCTCCGCACAACGCATATTTTACTGACAGCTTGAAATTTGTAGAAGACGAATTTTCCAAAAGAGGAGATTATGAATTTAACCGAGTCTCGTCAAATGATTTAAAATCAATTCTGGGAACGTTAAAGTTTTTTACAAAAAGTGCATATAAAATTGCAACAAGTAAGTTCGTTTTCTTGAACGATAACTTTATGCCTTTTTCAAATGTCAGATTTTCCGACAAAACAAAAGTAATACAATTGTGGCACGGTCAGGGCGTATTCAAAAAGTTTGGTCTTGATTCGCAACTGACTGATACCGAAAGACAACTTGCAAAAAAATGTGCAGATAAATATGACTATATCGTTGTTTCGTCTGAAAATGTTGCAAATATTTATATGAGTGCATTTAATGCAGAACATAAAAAGATAATAGTAAGTGGTATACCTGAAAGTGATTATTATTATCTTGAAAACAAACAAAATATTTTCAGAGAAAAATATAACATACCAAAAGAAAAGAAAA
>JAFOEP010000036.1 GCA_017380115.1 Clostridia bacterium
ATGTGCAAAACGATTTTCTGACATTTAAAAAAGCAAAGAGCAATGATATGTGGCTTCACACAAAAGATATACACGGCTCACATATTATTATCGTTTGCGAAAACCGTGAAATCAGCGACAAAGCAATTGAAGAAGCTTCTGTCATAGCAGCATATCATAGCAAAGCAAGAGAGTCATATCAGGTGCCTGTTGACTATACATTTGTAAAAAATTTAAAGAAACCAATAGGTGCAAAACCGGGTAAAGTTATCTTTAATAGTAATTATACAATAATCGCAAATCCCGATATAAATTTAATAAATTTGCTAAAAAAGTAAAAATTTGAATCAATGCATATTTATCGTTTTCAGACGCATAATAAAGTAAAAAAGGAGATGATAAAATGCTTGATCGAATTTCATTGGTGTTAGTGATAATCGGCGCATTGAATTGGGGCTCAATAGGATTGTTCCAATTTGATTTGGTCGCATGGATTTTCGGCGGACAAGATGCAATTTTGAGCAGAATAGTATATACTCTTGTTGCTCTTGCCGGTATATGGTGTATCTCACTTCTGTTCAGAGACAATGAGGTGCTTGAAACTGCAGGAGATCACTCAAACGGAAGCAACGATTAATAATTATCAATTCACCGATAAATTATCGGTGAATTTTTTTGGAGAAAAGATATGAAAATTTTTTATGAAAAGTTACCTGAAACTTTAACAAAAGAAGAGAAACTTTTTTGCTTTAATCTTTTAGAAGATGAAATAAAAGAAAGAGTAATAAATTCGATTGAAAGAAAGCAGATTGAAACGCTTTTTTCTCATATGATTGCAAAAAGGGAACTTGCAAAAATTCTTAATTGCAATATTGAGGAAGTAATTTTTACATACAACGAAAACTCTAAACCTTTCATAAAGGGAAATGACACGTTGTTTTTTAATATCAGTCATAGTGGTGATTATGTTGCAATAGCAGTTGCAAATAGTCCCGTTGGTGTTGACATTGAAAAAATACGCGAAATCAACAAATCAGTGATAAACAGAGTTTGTTGCGAAAGTGAACAGAATTTTTTAAAGCATTCTGATGATGTAAGCAGAGATTTTATTAAACTCTGGACATTAAAGGAAGCTATCTCCAAAGCAAACGGAACGGGAATAGTTGACGGGATGAAAAACTATCATTTTGATATAAGCTCAGGAGAGGCCGTTTCACTTTGCCGAAAAGCAGAAATAAAAACTATTGAAGAAATTGAAGGATATATCATAAGTGCGGTGCTGCCTAATCCAAAAAAGGAAAAAACGAGAGAAGAAATAATCAGAAGAAGCATAACAAAAAAATTCAGAAAAGAAATCTGGAATAATTTTGTGGGTGCTGTTAAGGATTATCAGCTTATAAACGAAGGCGACAAAATTGCTGTTTGCATTTCCGGCGGAAAAGATTCAATGCTGCTTGCTTTGTGCATTAAGGAATTGATTGTGCACAGCCAGATACCGTTTGAAGCAAAATATATGGTTATGGACCCCGGATACAACGAGGAAAACAGAAATAAAATAATAGAAAATGCAAACATTTTAGGGTTGGATATACATATTTTCAACAGTCCGATTTTTGATTATGTTGCAAAGCAGGATGGTTCACCTTGCTATCTGTGCGCGAAAATGAGGAGAGGATATCTCTATAAACAGGCAAAAGAACTCGGATGCAACAAAATTGCTCTCGGTCATCATTTTGATGACGTTATTGAAACGACGATGCTCAATATTCTTTATGGCTCTGAAATTAAAACGATGATGCCAAAGCTCAAAAGCACAAATTATGAAGGCATGGAACTTATCAGACCTCTTTATATGGTAAAGGAAGATGATATAATTCATTGGTCAAAATATAATGAACTTGAATTTATCAGATGTGCTTGTCGTTTTACAGAAGAATATGAAAAACTCGGACTTGAAGATGTTAACCAGAGTCATAAACGTGAAGAAGTAAAAAAATTGATAAAAGATCTGAAGAAAAATAATCCGTATGTTGATATGAGCATTTTTAAAAGTGTTCATAATGTTAATCTTTCGAACATTGTCGGATTCAGAGATAAAGACGGAGGAAAGCTATATAAATTCACAGAAAATTATGATGAAAAAATAATTTTTTAATATTCTTTAAAGTGAAAATCATTGACAAATGAAAAAATAAGGAGTAATATATTTATATAGTTGTTAGAAAAATCTTGTGCTAAATTTATTTAAGAGAGGGAAATTTGTATGAAAAGAGAATATGAAATTCCGTCAATGGAAATTGAAAAAATCGAACTTGAAGATGTTATTGCAAGGTCAGGACCAGGTAGACCGGCAGCATCAGCAGCAGA
>JAFOEP010000037.1 GCA_017380115.1 Clostridia bacterium
AATACCCCTGTGTTTAGCAATAATGTTTCCTTTTGTATCAACAAAATCGCCCTCTTCAAACTTTCTGCCAAGTCGTTTTTCAATAAATGAAACATAGTCGTTATCTTTTATAAAACATATATCCTGACTGTCAGGTTTTGCTGAATTAATAAAATCATTATCAACAGCAATTTTTCTTACTTCTTCTTTTTTCAACTCACCTATCGGAAACATTATTCTTGACAATTTATCTTGCGTAAGATTATACAAAACATAGCTTTGGTCTTTTAAATCAAATGCACCTTTTTTTAAAAGATATCTATTGTTTGAATCTTTTTCAATTCTTGCATAATGTCCCGTGATAACATATTTCGCGTTCATTTCATTTGCAATTTTGAACATCTGCTCAAACTTAATATATCTGTTGCAATCAATGCAAGGGTTAGGTGTTTCTCCGTTGAGATAACCGTCAACAAAACGGGATATAACATTTTTATCAAAATCGTCTTTAAAGTCAACAACATGATATGGTATTGAAAGTTTATCACATACTTTTTTTGCATCTTCAATATCTCTTTGAGAACAACAGGATTTATCTTCCAGAATATCGTTTCCATAATCATGAAGCTTTAAAGTTACACCTATTGTGTCAAAGCCAGATTCTTTTATTAAAAATGCTGCGACAGAGCTGTCAACTCCACCACTCATAGCAATCAGTGCTTTATCCATTATCATTCACCTAATATATTAGTTTCTTATAATATTTTCACCGTCATAACTGAAAATTACAGTTGATATTTCATCAATCCTGAAATATTCTATTGAAAGATTATCAAGTTTATCCAACGTCTTCTTGTGGGGATGAGAATATTTATTATCCTTGCCACATGAAATAACAGCATACTTTGGGTTAACAGCTTCAAGAAAATCAATTGATGAAGATGAAATACTTGCATGATGACCGACTTTCAGAATGTCTGATTCAAGATTACAACCAGTTTTAAGAATTGATTTTTCTTCATCCTTTTCAGCGTCACCCGTTATTAAAACCGAAAAGTCTTTATAAGTCAACTTCAAAACAACTGACATACTGTTTAAATTTCCGACAATTGTCTCAACAGGAGCAAGAACTTCACATCTGATTTCACCCAATTCAAAGCTATCACCATATTCAATATATGACGAGTCAACTTCTTTTCTATCAAGCGAATTCAAAAGATTTTCATAAGCCATTGATGTCGGAATATCTCTTTCATCTAATTCTGATGTATAAAATTTACCGATTTCAAAATTATCAACCACGCCATACATTGAGCCAATGTGGTCAGAATGAGGATGTGTTGCTATCAGATAATCTATCTTTTCAATTCTCAGATTTCTAAGATAAGAAATCACATTATTCTTATATTCATTTTCTCCACTATCAATAAGTATATTTCCAAATTCGGAAGTTACAAGTGTGCAATCGCCCTGACCTACATCAATGAAATGTACAGATATGGGATAATCTGAAATTTCGACATTTCCTACAATTCCTGCATTTTCAGAAAGCTCATCCCAGCCAAACCCATCAAAAAACTTATCTGAAACTGTAAGTATAAGCGATATAATTACACAAATTGAAAAAATAATTACAGTTAGTTTATTTTTTCTTGTAATACGGCTTCTTCCCATTAGTTTTTTTACCTTTCGTATTCTTATTGTTTCGAATATTCTGGTTGTAGTTATTATCGTTAACAAGACATTTTGGTCCTGTGCCAATCAAATCGTGTCTACCCGCTCTTTTCAAAGCTTCAATTACAAGCTGTTTGTTTTTCGGATTAAAGTATTGTAGCAATGCTCTTTGTAAAGCTTTGTCGTGAGAGCTTTTTGCAACGTACACCTCTTTTAAAGTGTATGGATCAAGTTGCGTATAAAACATACAAGTTGATACAGTACCGGGAGTCGGATAAAAGTCTTGCACTTGTTCCGGTCTTATTTTTTCTTTTTTCAGAAACAATGCTAATTCAACTGCGTCTTTAATTGTACTACCCGGATGTGATGACATAAGATATGGAACAAGATACTGTTCTTTTCCTATGCTTTTGCTGATTTTATAATACTCTCTTGCAAATTTCAAATAAGCTTCAATGTGTGGCTTACCCATATAGTCCAAAACAGACGCAGAACAATGTTCAGGTGCAACTTTGAGCTGACCGCTGACATGATGTTCAACAAGCTCATTCAAAAAAGTTCTGTCCTTGTCTTCCATAAGATAATCAAATCTTATTCCTGAGCGAACAAACACTTTCTTAACGCCTTCAACTTTTCTTGCTTCTCTTAGAATATCAAGATATTCTTCGTGGTTTGAGATAAGGTTGGGGCAAGGTTTTGGAGCAAGACATTTCTTTCCTTTGCACAGTCCGTTTTTTTGTTGAATTTCGCATGATGGTTTTCGAAAATTAGCTGACGGACCTCCGATGTCGTGTATATATGATTTAAAATTAGGCATTGTTGTGAGCAATTTTACTTCATTAATTATTGAGTCTTTACTTCTTGAAGTCACGTATCTGCCTTGATGAAAAGCTAAACTGCAAAAGTTACAAGCGCCAAAGCATCCTCTGTTATGAGTCACAGAAAACTCAACTTCCTGAATTCCGGGTACGCCACCCAATTTTTCATAAGACGGATGATAAGCTCTTTTGTATGGCAAAGAATAAACCCAATCAAGCTCATCGGTGTTCAAAGGTTCCATAGGAGGATTCTGAACAAGCATCATTTTATTATGCCTTTGTTTTATAAGCTTTCCTCTTATATGGTCCTGCTCATCCATCTGAATTTTACAAGCAACTGCATATTCTTTTTTTGATTCACAAACATTTTTATATGACGGACATTCAACGCCATACAAAGGAGTATTGCTCGTTTCAACAGCGTAACATGTTCCTCTGACATCAGTAATATTCTTTATATTTTCACCATTTGAAAGACGTTTTGCAATTTCAATTGTTTGCTTTTCGCCCATACCATAACTTATTAAATCAGCTTTTGATTCAAACAAAATTGATGGTTTGACTTCATCATCCCAATAATCATAATGTGCAAAGCGTCTCAAAGATGCTTCAAGACCTCCTATTACTATCGGAACATCTTCGTATGCTTTTCTTATCATATTGCAGTAAACTATTACTGCTCTGTCAGGTCTTTTACCCGCTTTGCCACCAGGAGTATAGGCATCTTCACTTCTTTTTCTTTTTGCAACAGTATAATGCGCTACCATTGAATCAATATTTCCTGATGAAACAAAAAATCCATATTTAGGTTTGCCAAATTCTTTTATACTTTGAATGTTTCTCCAATCGGGTTGAGAAATTATACCAACCTTAAAGCCTTGTGATTCAAGGACTCTTGTAATAATTGCCACACCAAAGCTTGGATGGTCAACATAAGCGTCTCCTGTTACATACACAAAATCAACGCTTGTCCATCCCAATAATTCAGCTTCTTTTTTTGTCAGCGGTAAATATTCACTCATAATTAAAATTCGTCCTCATCAATTGAATCATCATTTTCAACAACATCAACATTGTTTCTTAAATCAATATTAACGTCATCTGAAAGAGCTATCATTTCATGATATTGTTGTTTTGAAAGCAAAACTTCTCTCGGTTTTGAGCCTTGGAACGGTCCGACAATTCCTCTTTCTTCAAGCGAATCAATTATTCTTGATGCTCTTGCATAGCCGAGTTTAAGTTTCTTTTGAAGTAATGTTGTTGATGCCATTTGTGCGTCTACAACAACTTCAATTGCTTTTGGAAGCATTTCATCAGCATCGTCATCATCGCTCTCAACTTCAAATCCTGCTTTTTTCTTTTCATTAAGCTGATGATTTTCAATTTTTTCGATTATATCTTCATCATAGGATTGTTGTGACTGACCTTTAATATAATCAACAACGTTTTCAACTTCACTGTCGGACAAAAATGCGCCCTGTACACGTAATGGTTTTGACATTCCAACAGGTGAAAACAGCATATCACCATTACCCAGAAGTTTTTCTGCACCAGCTGTATCAATAATTGTTCTTGAATCCACCTGAGATGATACAGAAAGCGAGATTCTACTTGGAATATTTGCTTTGATAATACCCGTAATAACATCAACAGACGGTCTCTGAGTTGCAATGACAAGATGCATACCAGCAGCACGTGCCATCTGTGCAAGTCGACAAATTGAATCTTCAACTTCGTTAGGTGCTGCCATCATAAGATCTGACAATTCGTCAATAAATATAACAATCTGTGGTAATTTCTGTATTTCAGGATTTGCTTCACAGAATTTATTATATCCTTTGATATCTCTTACATTTCTCTCTGAGAACAGTTTATATCTGTTCAACATTTCAGTAACTGCCCAGGAAAGTGCACCTGCAGATTTTCTCGGGTCAGAAACTACCGGTACCAACAAATGCGGTATGCCGTTATATACAGTAAATTCAACTTGTTTCGGGTCAATCATCAGAAGTTTGACTTCATCAGGAGTTGCGTTATACAAAAGACTGATAATCATTGCATTAAGGCAAACTGATTTACCTGAACCCGTTGTGCCTGCAATAAGTAAATGAGGCATCTTTGCAAGGTCTGCACAAATTATATTTCCTGTTATATCTTTACCTAATGCTACATTAAGCTTACTTTTTGCGTTTGAATACACATCGCTGTCAATGATTTCTCTGACAGATACCATTGACCTGTTTCTGTTAGGTATTTCAATACCAACTGCAGCTTTATTTGGAATCGG
>JAFOEP010000038.1 GCA_017380115.1 Clostridia bacterium
GCTTTGATAAAACTTTCTTTGTCAGTTACAATCGGTTTTTCAATTCCCTCAAAAAGTCTCATTTCACCGTCAGATTCAATTGCTATTCCTTTTGTAATTATACCGTTAGCCAATTTTACATCTGAAATCGACTTGACCTTACCTGAAATTGTAGCGTGAATCGGAGCAGAAACATATTTGTCTGTGTCCCCAATCACCTGACCGACAGAAACCTCGTCGCCCACTTTGACAGTCGGCAGACATGGTGCTCCGATGTGTTGTTGCAGGGGAAGCAAAACTTCATCAGGCATCGGCATTCTCTCAACAGGCATATCGGCAGTATTCTTGTTATGATGAACTGCAACTCCGCCTCGTACTTTTTTTACAGCAGACAACACTCCTGCGGGTTTTCTTTCTTTTTTCACTTTTCCAACCCCTTTGTTAAAATCTTATTTTCCTTTAATAAAACAGGCATAATAGTTTTCAATATAACACCCGTCAAAACACCCGTTATAATTGACACTGCAAACAAAACGGGTGAATAAAGCATAATTTCAGGTGTACCCGAAATAAAAACTGATACTGCAAGCTGTGTAGCATTGTGACAAATTGCAGAGCTTACAGCTATTCCGACATAACCTATATCTACACTTTTGATTTTTATGAGAAGGCACATCAGTGCCGTACTTAATATCCCTCCGGCAAAACTCATAATTCCTGCCGTAACCCCTCTTGTCAGAAACGCAAACAACGCTTTGAATACCGTTACGCAAAAAGCATATTTTGCTCCCAACGTTTCTGCGCAAAACATTGTGACAATGTTGGAAAATCCGAGCTTTGCACCCGGTGGCATAAAAGAACCTGTCGGTATCAGGCTTTCAATCAACGAAATTGTGACTGCCTGAGCACACATCAACGCTGAAATTGCTGTTTTCTGAGATAATGTTCTTTTCATATCAATATGTCACAACATCAGGCAAAGACCTGTCGGTGCTACCTTTCAAAAGAATAGTGACCTTCTCAGGCACACACGAAGCAAACTGACCGCTTTTTGAAAGCCGACCTGCATTCAGACAAATTTCATCCTTGCAAGGACTGCTTTTAAAATATATCTCATTTTTTTCTACGGCTATTTCACATCTGCCGATATTCAAAACATAATTTTTTTCGTTTTTCGAAAGATTGACTGTTTCCACCGTTTTTCCGTCATACAATACGGTAGCAACAATGTCACCTTTTTTCAGAAAATTCGGTACAATAAAAGATGCGCATATAATCAGCACAGCGATTATCAGAATTATATCGAATCTTCCGAACAGTTTTCTTTGTTCAGTTTTTCGTGAGAAAAAATTTTTCATTTTCACGAATCCTTTTCAATTAATTTATATTCATCTGAAACGACATTTAATTTCAAAGAAAAGCCGTCTGATACTTTTATGCTTTTGTCCTTGAAAACGAAAACTGCCTGAGCGTCATATTTTTTCAGAAGTTCAGCACTTTCTTCATATCCCATAACAAGACACGCACTTGAAAGCGCATCGCTCAACCAACCCTCATCGCAAAAAACACTTACCGACAATATATCATTTTCAACAGGATATCCTGTATCGGTTGAAAGAATGTGATGATAAGTTTTACCGCTTTTATCTTCGGAATATCTTTCGTATGTTCCGGAAGTGGAAACAAAAATGTTGTTTGTTTTAACTGTTATAATGTAGTCAGCAGAATCTTTCTGAGGTTCTCTGATTCCCACAGAAAATTCTTTGTCATTTTTTTCGCTCCACAAAACAGCGCTTCCTCCAACGCTGACAACTGCATTTTTCAAGTTTGTATTTTCAATGATTTCCAAAGCTTCGTCGCAGGCTATTCCTTTTCCTACGCAACCGAAATCAATGCTTTGATTCTGAGATATGTTTACTTTGTTGTTTTCAATCCGTATGTTTTCGTATCCGACGCCGACAAGTATTTTGTCAACATCTTCTTTTGACAGCACTTTAAAATCCTGAGTGCCGATACCCCATGCGTCTGTCAATTCACCAACAGTAATATCAATTGTGCCATTACAGTTCTTCGAAAAATCAATCATTTTTTTGATATAAGAAAGAGTCTTGTCGGAAACCTCATAGCTTTTCAATTCGTTAATTTTTGAAACATCAGACGTTGAAATGTTTTTTGAAATTTCTCTGTTTTCACATTCAACAATTCTTTTGTTAATTTTATCATAAATGTTTTCGCAGTTTTTTCCTTTTAAAGATATGTCAACTTGTGTCGCCATAGCATAGGTAGTTTTTTTGAAGTCCTCAGAAAAATCAAAAGCAAATATCGTTGCTGCAATTGCAACAATACAGATTATTAAAATTGCAATTTTTTTCTTGTTCAAAATTTTTACCCCTTTAAAAACAATTACAATAATATTTATAATCAGCAGACTTCATAGATTACAATTCACTCTTACTAATTATAAACACCCAATCGTATTATAGCATACAGGAGCAAAAACTTCAACAATTAAAGTTGAGAAACTTCGAAAAAACGGTTGTTTTGTTGAAACTGTAACAAACCACCGACAAGCCCTGAAAATACTATGTTTTTATCAATTCAGAATCCTTTTTTGTTTTTTAAAAAATTACAAATTTACATCATTTTATGAAATATTCCATTATTTTCATCACAGAAAAATAACGACTGCAAATCCGACACCTGAACAACGTGTTTTGCAGTCGTTTTTCAATTTATAACAAATCAGAGTTCAATTTTTGCGTGAGTAAAACAATTTTATTCACCGTTTGGTAAAATCACACGTTTTCTGATGCCCTCAGGGGAGTTTATTTCTATTCTGAATTCTGAGTTTTCATTTTTCCAGGAAACAAAAACGTCACCGTATCTTGTAGGCGTATTTCCTTTTGCAAATGTAAGCTGAGAAATTACGGGTCTGATAACTATTTCATCATCAAAGCCAACTTTTACTCCAAGCACGTTTGACGAAAATTCATAAAGAGGTGCTGAGCTCCATGCGTGACATTCACTTCTCGGATTGTCCGGATTTTCGCACCATGTTGTGCAATGCAAATCTATCATCTTTTCCCAACCGTCAAGATTGTTGAAAATCTCCTCTGTCTTTCCGCATTTTTCAAATGCTCTGAAAAGATAGTAGTTGACAGAGAATGTCGATTTTTTCAATCCCTCATCGTTTATATGCCCCATTATTTCCTGAGCATCCTTACCTGTTAAAATTTCAGAAAGCACTGACCACATGATTGTGTGCATACTGTAATCGCTGCCCTTTTCACCGTCGGTGAAAAGACCTCTTTCTTTGTCATAGCAATTTTCAAATATAGCCTTTTTTACAGCGTCGTATCTTTTCGCATAATCT
Organism: Clostridia bacterium; assembly: GCA_017380115.1. Taxonomy (GTDB): domain Bacteria; phylum Bacillota; class Clostridia; order Oscillospirales; family Acutalibacteraceae; genus SIG575. The sequence continues at coordinate 3,353 of JAFOEP010000038.1, forward strand.
TCTGCTATCCCGCTTCGTCCGACATTTTTGCAGATGTTTTCTGCGCACAGCAAAGCGTATGCGTAATACATATTATATAATGTAATTGCTTCATTGTCTCTTATATCGGGCTCTCCGTTGGGCCATCCCACAACCCAATCAGCAAAATCCCAATAGCAGCTTTTGTTTATCAATCCTTTTTCAGACAAGCTGTCATCAAAATATGACAGTATTTTGTCCACACAACTTACAAATTTCTTTGCAAATGTTATATCCTTGGAATATTCAAGATAATCGTTAAGTAAAAATATCCAGAAGAACGAAAATCCCGGTATAATCTGACGGTAATTTGCAGGATAATTCGCAAGCAAAAGACCTGTGTCGGGTTGTTGGGAAACCGCAAATTCTTCTATGCTTTTTCTTACCATTCTGACGTCATCGGTCATTCGCATCAAAACAGAACTTTCAATTGCTGTGTCCATAATGTACTGCTGTTGCTCATAATACGGACAATCATAAAAAGTGTCGTGGGTGCAACAAAGCATAGTGTTTACGCTGATTTCATACATCTTGTTAAGTTTATCGTCTGAACACTCGAAGCTTCCCGTCTGTTTTATCGGATAATGCCAGAACTTTGCCTTTATAGACTTAAACGCTTCATCTATGTTGTCAGCTTCAATACGAATAAATCTGAACGACCTGAACCAGAAAGGAGAATATTGCATATCTTCAGTGGTTTTGATTTCATCATAATGACCTATCAGTTTTCCGCTTGTGTCGTCACGCATACCTTTAAAATTTTTGCCGATATAACATTCTGAATAGATGATTTTTGCGTTGACGTTTCCGGAAATTTCAAACCAGACTTTTGCCGTTGTATATTTACCGCTGTCAAGCTCAATAAAGTTGTCGCCCTTTCTGACAACGGTAAATTCGATATCTTCGCAAGGGAATATCATCGGTATCGGTCTTGGTTGCAGGAGATGTCCTTCTGCGATTCCGTAACTTGTCTCTATTCCTTTTGAGAAATCAAATCCTCCCGCTTTTTCTAATGAATAGCTTTGCGGAGCTATTGAAAAATCAACTTTTTCATAAGGAGGAAGCATACGGAATTCTGTGAAAATAAAATCATATCTGTTGTGCCTGATGCACTCCCAGCTTGTGTCCGAAACAATTGTGTTTGTCTCAGATTTTGCTTCAAAGATGATTTCAGGTTTTAACGAATGATGTATTGTAGTAAAATTCCAATTATCATTGAAATTCAAAACAATTATTCTGATTTTATTTTTGCCCTCACAAAAAGCGTCCGTTTCAACGCTGTCATAATAGCGTACATATTCATGTCCTTTGCATGGGCCTTCACAGATATACTCTCCGTTAATTTTCAGAATGTATCTGCCCGTTGTGAAAATATTTATATTATACTTTTCAGATTTTTCAATTTCTACCGTTTTTGAAAACTCAAAAAATCCTCCGGGCGTATATTCAGCACTTGGTCTGATATAATCAACTCTCATTTTTCTTCTCCTACTGTCAAAAATAATTTTTCAATTTCAGAAATTTCACTTTTTTTGTTTTTTGACAACCACTCGTTAATATATTTTTCAAGCCATTTTTTTGTGTTAGTGTGTCGTTCAATCTCAAAATCCTGAACTTTTGCAAAAATTTCTGCAATAACTTCAATTCCTTCCGCCGCTATCAACATTTCTTTTCTATATTCATCGTTCAACCACTGTTCATTTTCAATCTGTGCTATAAAATCGTCACAATCTTTCTGAACAGCTTTAATCACTTCTTCTGACGGCAATGGAGGGTTGAGTTTCTTCTCGTACAACATATCTGAATAATACTGAACAAACGACTGCCAACTGATACCATCATGAATTGAGCTTAATTTTTTCAGTTTTTCTGTTGCACCGTTGTGTTTGTACAACACAACATCAAGCTTATTAAAAAACTCCTCTGCCAATGTTTTGACATTCCATGATTTTTCTGCACCAAAACAGAGTCCGCACATAGAAAGTTCAAGACTGCAAGGATTGCCGTAGTCACCCCAGTTGGTGTTCAGTACACCTTTTGCACCATATTCATATCCGACCTCTGCCATCATTTGAATGTTTTCAATGCTGACACTTAACTTTTCACACAATCTGTTCCATGTATTCACACCGGGACAAACTATCTGCTGTCTGTTTAAATCGCTAAATCTTTTAACTTTCAGTTCAATCATTTTATGGCAGTTATCATACTCCCAATTCAAAAGCATTACATTTTCTGGTATGGCGCAAACTTGTTCAGGATGTACAAGCAAAATGTCTCCCCACATCATAACTTCTTTTCCTTTTGAATGGAGATATTCAATTATCTTATTGGTAAAGCCTACATACAATTCACCCGTATCCAAATCTTTGTGTTTTCCGTGTTTTAAATCAAATGTTTCGTCACAACAAATGTTAAACTTGTTTGAAGAAAAAAGTTGCAAATATTGGTCAATAAGACTTTTGATAAGTTCAAAGCTCTGAGGATTTAACGGATCTATGGTATGATGAGTCATTCTCTCATACCAGAAAATATGTTCATTCTCAAAATCTTCAATTTCAGACAAATGTTTATATTCAGGTCTTTGCAACAATTCAAACAAATGTCCAAATGTTGAAAGCGATGGTATCAATTCTATAAAGTTATCCTGACAGTATTTGTCAAGCTCTTTAATTTCGTCAGCGGTAATATATCCCGTCTTTTCTATGCTGTTGGAAAATTCCTTAAATTCAAAAGTATGCTCTACATAAAGTTGCAATGAATTAAGCTTGAAATATGCCATTTTATCAACCAAATCTTTTAACGTTTCAAGCGTCGGCACTTTTCCTCTCGTAATATCGTGGTAAAACCCTCTGTGAGAAAAGTCGGGGCAGTCAACAATTTTGCAACAAGGTATTTTCTCGTTTTCAAAAATTTGCCTCAATGTCTGTATTCCATAAAAAGCGCCTTGCACACCATCAGACGAAAGCAAAATTTTTTCTTCTGACAATTCCAGAATATATTTTTCACTGTTTTGAGAACCAATTTTTAGTTGAAGTTCAATTCCGTTATCGTCACACGGCAGTTTTTTTAAAATCGAAACCAAGCGACTGTCTATTCCATCAAGATTAATTCTGATTTTTCTTTTATTTAAAAAATTGTTTGTTTCAATAATCTCTTTTGGTTGTGGAATCAATTTCAGTTCCATTTTACTTTTCTCCGTTCTTTTTATAATAACATTTTTATGCTGTTATTATCCTATATCACAAAAGAATTGTCAACAATTACAAAAACAGCAAATAACTTACAAAATCTTTTTCAGATCAAGCATAAGTTATTTGCTGTAAATTTTAAGATATCAATTATTCTTCGTCGTCGTCAAAATCAATGTCAAATTCAAGTGTTTCGCCACAATTAGGACATTCGATTTCACCGTCTTCAAGAATTTCTGAGTTAATAGTAATTGTTTCGTTGCATGAAGGGCAAGTTACTTCGAAATATTCTTCTTCGTCATCGTCATAATCTTCGCCACAGCAAGAACAACCTTCAAATTCGTCGCAAACATAATCTTCAAGATCTTCTAAATCTGCGTCGATCTCGTCAATCATTTCTTCAACGCTTGCAACTTCGTCTTCCAAGTCAGCTACACTCAAAGCCATATCATCAAGAACATCAATGATAGCGTTTATAACTTTAACTTCGTCTTTGTCCTCATCAAGCTTCAAGCCTTCAACAAGGCCTCTGAGATAAGCAACTTTTTCTGTTATAGTCATCATAGCAAAAACTCCTTAAAATTAAGCTCTTGACATATATTCTCCCGTACGGGTGTCAATGTTAATCATTTCTCCTTCGTCGATAAACAACGGAACTTTAACTTCTGCGCCTGTTTCAAGAGTTGCAGGTTTTGTAGCGTTAGTAGCTGTGTCACCTTTGAATCCAGGGTCAGTCTGAGTCACCTGAAGAGTTACAAATGTAGGTGGTTCAACACCGAAAACATTGCCTTTGTATGAAAGAACTTTGCAAACCATATTTTCTTTAACGAATTTAAAGTTGTCGCTAAGTTCACTTTCGTTAATAGGAATAAGTTCATAGCTTTCAGGATCCATAAAATAGTAAAGACCGCCATCGCTGTATGAATATTCCATATCTTTACGTTCAATATAAGCTGTCGGGAATTTTGCTGTCGGGTTAAAAGTTGTTTCAGTCACAGCACCGGAAATAACATTTCTGAGCTTAGTTCTTACAAATGCAGCACCTTTACCCGGTTTAACGTGTTGGAATTCAATAATCTGATAAACATTTCCTTCCATTTCAAAAGTAATTCCATTTCTGAAATCGCCTGCTGATACCATATGTTTTATCCTCCAAAATTTTTATTATCTTTATTTTACACTATTTTTTTTGCAAATGCAATACCCTTATTTTGCAGGGAAAAATGCCTTGTGAACAGCTGATACAGCCTTGTCAGCATTTTCTTTTTCAATAAGTACAGAGATTTTGATTTCACTTGTTGAAATCATCTGAATGTTGATGTCGCTTTCATAGAGAGCTTCAAACATTTTTGAAGCTGTGCCCGGATGAGATTCCATACCTGCGCCAACAACTGAAATTTTAGCAACGTTAGTATTGATTTCAACTTTTGCTTCCTGATATTCAAAAGAATTTTCGATTATTTCTTTAACTGTGTCACAGTTGTCACATGTTGTTGTGAAAGTGATGTCTTTTGTTCCATCTCTGCCAACTGATTGAAGAATTATGTCTATGTTCACGTTCTTTGCTGCAAGTTTATCAAAAATTTTGAATGCAACTCCGGGTGTGTCCGGTAAATTCATAATACAAACACGAGCAACGTCTGTGTCTTTTGTAACCCCTCTGACAAGCATTTTTTCCATATTTGCTACCTCCTTAACGATTGTTCCGGGTTTATTTGTAAGACTTGAAAGAACTTCAAGTTCAACATTATATTTTTTTGCCATTTCAACTGAACGGTTGTTGAGTACCTGTGCGCCGAGAGTTGCAAGTTCAAGCATTTCGTCATAAGTAATATCTTTGAGCTTCTGTGCGTTCTCAACTTTTCTCGGGTCTGCTGTATAAACACCGTCAACGTCTGTGAAAATCTGACATTTGTCTGCGTGCATTACAGCTGCGATTGCAACTGCACTTGTGTCAGAGCCGCCTCTTCCGAGAGTTGTCAGATCGTCATATTTGTTAATACCCTGAAATCCTGCAACAATAACAATATTGTTTTTGGAAATTTCATTTTTCAATCTTTCATCGTTAATTTTCTTGATTCTCGCTTTTCCATAGCTTGAAGAAGTATTAAAACCTGCTTGCCAACCGAGAAGAGAAATGACCGGGAATCCAAGATTTTTTATTGCCATTGCAAGAAGAGCGATTGAAATTTGTTCTCCTGAACAAAGAAGCATATCCATTTCTCTTGCCGAAGGCTTTGCACTGATTTCATTAGCCTTTGCAATCAAATCATCAGTGGTATCACCTTGAGCGGAAACAACAACGATAACGTCGTTACCCTGCTTATAGGTGTCCGTAACAATCTTTGCTACGTTGTTTACTCTCTGAGCGTCTGCAACAGAACTTCCACCGAATTTCTGAACAATTAATCCCATTTTGTTAACACCATCCTTAATAATCTGCAAGTCTGATAACAGACTGTATATCTAATGAGTCAATTGACTTTATTTTTTCTTCCTGAATTTTCCTGATATCGCACGACGTCAAAAACGCAATCTCATCTTTCGGAGCATTTTCACGCTTGAGGTATGTGACTTTTCCGAGAACTGATTCAATTTTCTTTTCAGCGTTTTCTTTGTCGGAAGCGAATCCTCTTATATAAAGAGCAGTTGGCATATCATCAGATGATACCAGAACATCGCTTTTGTGTTCATTCCAGAAATAATTTTTTATTGTGCCTTTGTTGACTGCACAATCAATAACATCTCCCACAACAGCACTTGCCGTTGCAAGTTTTCCTGCGCCCTTACCGATGAAATAAACTTCATCAACTGCGTTGCCGTCAACCATAATTGCGTTAAACACATCGTTAACCGCAGACAACGGACTTGCATCAGATATCAATGCGGGACTGACCTGTGCACAGATTTTTCCGTTTTCATCTTTTTCAGCAGAGCCGATAAGCTTGATGACTCTGTTGCAATTCTTTGCATATTCAACGTCTGACAAAGAGATTTTTGTAATCCCTTCTGTTTTTATTTCATCAGGATAAATATGGTCTCCGAAACACAAAGAAGCAAGAATACAGATTTTTCTGCATGCGTCATGACCTTCAATATCATTGGTCGGGTCTTTTTCAGCATAACCATTTTCCTGTGCAATTTTCAACGCTTCTTCAAGACTCATATTGTCTCTTATCATTTTAGATAAAATGAAGTTAGTTGTTCCATTCAGAATTCCTGCAACCTTGTTGAATTTATTACCTGCAAGACATTTGACTATCGGACGTATAATCGGAATACCTCCGCCTACACTTGCTTCAAACAAGAAGTTGACATCTTTTTCTTTTGCCAATTTTAAAAGTTCGTCTCCATAAGCTGCAACAAGTTCTTTGTTTGATGTGCATACGCTTTTGCCCGCTTGAAGACAACTTTTAACAAATTCATAAGCAGGATGAAGCCCGCCCATTGTTTCAACAACAATTTTTGTTTCATCGTCATTTAAAATATCGTTAAATTCCTTAGTAAATTTGTCGCTGAAAGGCAAATTCGGGAAATCTCTTAAATCAAGAATATGACTGATTTCAAGACTGTCAAGACAATTATTTTTCACGATTTGTTCGTTGTTCATCATTATAACTTCAACGACGCCCGAACCAACCGTACCGTAACCCATAACAGAAATTTTCATCTTCGGCTGTCCTTAATACTTAATAAAGTATCTTCCTTTCACTTAATTTTTGCACACAAAGTTAAAATATACTTTATAATTATATCATATAAGCAAATAATAATAAAGAGTATTTTTTAAATTTTTTTAAATTTTTATTACTTCTATTGTTTTTTGCATTTGTATGGTTTAAAATAACAGTATAGTTAATTAGGAGGAGATTATTTTGGATTACGCTACCGAAAGAAAGAGAAAGATAATAATCAATATTTTTTATTATGCAATCATTCTCGGCTTGTTTTATTTTTTTATGAGATATGCTTTCGGAATTTTTCTTCCGTTTATTGTAGCTGTTATAATTGCTGCAATTCTGCAAAAGCCTATTAACACTCTTACAAAAAGATTCCGTGGCAAAAAAGGTATTATTTCAACAATCCTTGTTCTGGTTTTTGTCGGACTTGTTGCAACTTTTATTATTTTTGTCGGCGCACAAATGGTTTCAGCCGTTAAAAGCTTCGCATCATTTTTGTCCCAGAAAATTGAATCGTTACCCGATTTTATAAACACAATTCAGGATTGGTTTTATAAAGTCATTGCGTTTTTGCCCGACAGCGCAGAAAACGTCATACACAACGCCATTGATTCTGTCGTTGCCAAGTTGTCATCATTTGCTGCTTCAAGCGAAGTTTCGAGCGTAAAAACATCATCTCTGCCGAGTTTTGACTTTTCGTCACTCTCTGCTCCGATAAGTGGAATCTGGAGCATCGCAAAAGGCATTCCGTCAATTCTCATTTCAATTGTAATTTCAATAATCGCAACCTGCTTTGTTGCCGCAGACTATGACACATTGAAAAGCTTTATAATCCGTCAGTTCCCGGAGAAGAAAAGATTTGCCCTTTCAAAAACAAAGCTTATAATCAGAAATTCAGTTTTCAAACTCATTAAAGCATATCTTCTGATTATTCTGATAACCTTCTTCGAAGTGACAATAGGACTTAACATTTTGTCATGGCTCAACATTTTCCATAGCGAGTATATTCTTTTCATTGCATTTATCACTGCAATAGTTGACGTTATGCCGGTACTCGGAACAGGTACCATCATTATTCCGTGGGCGTTGTATTCTTTCATCACTTCGGACACACCGTTGGGGATCGGCCTTCTGGTATTATATGCGTTTATCACAGTTGCAAGACAATTCATAGAACCCAAGCTTGTTGCAGGACAGCTGGGACTTCCTCCGTTTGTTACAATTATGGGTATGTATGTCGGACTTAAACTTTTCGGTGTGATAGGAATCTTTATTGTTCCGTTTGTTCTCATTATTCTCAAACTTCTCAACGACGACGGTGTTATTCACTTATGGATTCCGAATCCAAAAGCACGTTCTGTTTTAGATGAAGAATCTGTAAACAATGAAGAAAAAGAAGGTTTCTTCAAATCAATTTTCAAAAAGAAAAAAAAAATAAATAAAAATAAACAAAAGGTAATTGCAAACAATCAGCGTTCGCAATTACCTTTTTCTTTTACCAATATTTTCTGTCAAGACTTCTGTATTGAACAGCTTCTGCAACGTGTTCCGGCAATATGTTTTCTTGTGCATCGAGGTCTGCTATTGTTCTTGCAACTCGCAGAATTTTGTCATATCCTCTTGCTGAAAGCGACATACTTTCAAATGCAGCCTTCATCATCATTTCAGCTTCTTGCGACAAGACACAATATTTTCTTGTTTCAGACGGTGTCATTTTTGCATTGCAGTTTGTGTTACTGTTTTTAAAGCGCTTGTTCTGAATATCTCTTGCTTTGTTTACCCTTTTTCTTATGTCTTCGCTTTTTTCAGCTTTGACTTTTTTCGTTATATCGTTATAGTCAACAGGTGGCACTTCAATGTGTATATCAACCCTGTCAAGCAACGGCCCCGAAACTTTTGCAAGATATTTTTCAACTGCATTTTTCGAGCAAGTACATTCTTTTGTCGGGTGACCGTAATAACCACACGGGCAAGGATTCATTGCACAGACAAGCATAAACGAACAAGGATAGCTCACAGATGCCTGTACTCTTGAAAGCTTTATCACTCCGTCTTCTATCGGCTGTCTCATCGTTTCAGTTATAGACCTTGGAAATTCCGGAAGCTCGTCGAGAAACAAAACGCCGTTGTGTGCCAGAGATAATTCTCCCGGCTTCGGAATTGAACCGCCTCCCGATAATCCTGCAGGTGACGCCGTATGATGCGGCGCTCTGTACGGTCTCGTTTTTATAATTGAAACGTTTTCAGGCATTTCTCCCGCAATTGAATAGATTTTTGTGGTTTCAAGTGATTCTGATTGAGTCATCTGAGGAAGAATAGAGGGAAGCCTCTTTGCAAGCATTGTCTTGCCTGACCCCGGTGAGCCAACCATAATCAGATTGTGACCACCGGCCGCTGCAACCTCCAAAGCTCTTTTTGCTTCATATTGTCCCATAACGTCAGAAAAATCTTCAATATATTTGTCCTCAACAATTTCAGGAAAATCATCTGACGAAACAGGTTTTATTTCAATTTTACCATTAATATAATCCACTACCTGACGGACACTGTCAACAGCAATAACGTCAATGCCCTTCACACGGGAAGCCTCTGCGGCATTTCCTTTTGGAATAAAAATCTTTTTTATTCCTGTTGACATTGCTTCAATGACCATAGGCAAAACACCGTTGACTTTTCTTATAGTGCCGTCAAGGGATATTTCGCCTATGAACGCAACGTCATCACCGACATTCTTCAGCTGTCCGCTTGCACACAGAATAGCTATCAGAATCGGCAAATCATAAAATGTTCCGTTTTTCTTCTTGTCAGCAGGTGCAAGGTTAATCGTAATTCTGCTGACAGGAAAAACAAAGCTATTGTTTTTTATTGCTGAATGGACTCTGTCTTTTGCCTCGTTTATAGATGAATTCGGCAATCCGACAATATCAAACTTGGGCAAACCTCTGGACAAATCTACTTCAACGTCAATCATATACGTTTCAAGTCCGAGAATGCCAACACTTCTTATTCTTGAAAACATTAAAATTCTCCCAATTAACCCATAAAAGTAAACTTAGCTTTCAGATTTTCTGAAGCTGTTTGTCCGTCAGGACTGATAATTAATCCTTCTGCCAGATAGAAAACATATTCTTTACCTTTTATAAGTTTGTTTTCGTCAACAGGTGTCTTCAATATCATCATCTGATTGTTTTTGTCGTATTCAGATTTAATATTTTCACCTATTACCTCAACTTTAATTCCGTCGTTATCGTATGCAAACGAAATTGCTGTTTTCTTGTCTTTCAACGCTTCTTCGTTAAGTCTTGTCAATTCAATTGTTCCGATTTTTGCAACAATATAATACTTTCCGTCCTCTTTTTCAAAAGAAACGTCACATGAAGCAACTTCTGCTGTCTGAGTATAATTCTTTTCTTTTTCAAGTTTTGCTGAAAGCTTTGAGCTTGATTGTGAAACTGAAAATGCCTGTTTGATTTCACCGACAGACTCCTGAGATTTCTTCTCAGTAATCATTTTGTCAGATATTAAAATCTCATACTTTGAACCGTCTTTAATTTTAAGAGCATCATCAACAGTAACATAAATCAGAATATTTCCCGTTTTCATTTTATCGGTCTTTGTCCTTGCATATTCAATTTTATTAATTTTCAAAGAACAACTTTTCTTTTCGCTTTCAGTTGTAACTTCTGTTATCGTTGCAGCTTTTGTTTCGTCAATTTCATATTCCGTGTTAACTGACATATAAGGTGCTGAACACGAAATTACAAGCGTATTTTCACTTTGAACATCTACATATTTAACATTGCCGTAACTTGTTTTTTCGTAAGATGCATTTTTAACTGCAAAAAATATAGCAACGCCTATAAGCGAAATCGCCAGAACGATTGCTGTAACAATAATAATTATTTTTTTCATAGATTTGTTTCTTTCCATAAATATCCTCTTTTCTCTTCTGATTTTAACAACAAAAATATAATATGAGGTTTTTATCGACAAAAAACACTCAAATTTTTATATTAACAGTGATAAAATCAGTCGTACTTTGCTTTTGAGATGATTATTTGGCTTAATAATCAAATTAATTTTACGCTCATTTAGTTGCAAAGTCAAGTTTTATCGGGTGTTACATATATATTTTACTTTTTTGGCTGCGTTTCATACAATTCAAGCTTATGCCCTTTGTGCGTTTTTCATAAAAATGTCAAGAATGTGCATAATTTTTGTAAAAATTGCAGAATTTCTATTGACAAAGTTGAAAAAATATATTAATATATGCTTATAACATAATAAAATTTGTGTTATAACCATTGTCTGTAAGAGGTGTTTATGCAAAACATAAATGAATCTGATATTGACTTTGATAGTTTGTCTAACGAAGAACTTGTCATTTTAGCCAAAGGCGGCAATGAAAAAAGCGTTTGTGTTCTCATCAATAGAATGGGTGATATAATCGCTAAAAGCATCTCACTTTATATTGACAATACTCTTGAAAGTGATGATATGGATCAAGAAGCAAAACTTGCTTTGTTGAACGCAGTAAAGTTTTATGATTCCCGCAAAAATTCATCTTTCAGAACTTTTGCAGCAGTTTGTATCAATAACAGACTTTTAAATTTTATAAAATTAAAAAGTTCGAAAAAAATGATTTTTCAATCCGGTTTTACCGACCTTGAAAATTCAGACTATGAATTAAACGAGGAATCAAAAGATAGCAACCCGGAAAACATTTTTATTGATAAGGAACAGTACAACTTGCTTGGCGGAATGATTAAAAATCTTCTGTCCGAGCTTGAATATTCTGTTTTTGAGTGTATTCTTGAAGGAATGACCTATGAGGAAACCTCCTTCAATCTTGGTTTAAGTTTTAAATCTGTTGACAACGCAATGCAAAGAGTAAGAAAAAAATTAAAGGATATTTTGAAATAACAGAATTGTCGGTCTGTTTTTTCTAAAAATATAAAAGAATATCACAATATTAAAGTGAGGTAAAAACTATGTACGAAGACAAAACATTAGTCTGTAAAGACTGCGGCAATGAGTTTATTTTCTCAGCCGGTGAACAAGAGTTTTATGCAGAAAAAGGCTTTGAAAACGAACCAACTCGTTGTAAAGAGTGCAGAATAGCACGCAAACGTGCTATGAGACCTGAACGTGAGCTTTTTGATGCAGTATGCGCAGAATGTGGAGCACCTGCAAAGGTTCCTTTCCAGCCACGTGATGGAAGACCTGTTTTTTGCAGTGAATGTTTTGCAAAACAAAAAGAAGAAATCGTAGAAGATTGATAATAACAAATACATATATTGTATAAGTTAATAAATTCTTTTTAGCGAATTGATGGCCACAGAAATATCTGTGGCCTTTCGCTTTATAATCTTTTTATTGTTAAAGCTTTAAAACATTATAACACAAAATCCCACTTGCTTAAACGCCGAGCGTTGATAAGGAAGTGGGATCGTTTTTTAATAACATAACCGGATATGCAATAATCTGTTATTAACAAATCAAACTAAAGAAAATCCTACAAAAACAAAGAATGAAAATTCAAGAACCTTTGAGTCGCTTGTCATATATTTTATTGTTGCTTCTTCAATTCCCAATGAATTGCTGTTAAATTCAATAACAACATCGTTTGTGACATCTTTTGTTGAGTTGTCGCTGTATGTCAGAAGAACTTTTATATCTTCTTTTTCTATGCTTTCTCCCGATTTAAGATATCTCGGATATGAAACAGCTTCAATTTTAACTGCTTCTTTGTTTTCGCTGACAATAACGCTGAAAGTTGTTTTTGCTGTAACTGTTCCGTATTTGCAAACAACCGTCAGAACTTGTTTTCCGGAAACATTAGCGTTATATCCCGTAACATAGCATTTGTCTGTAAAATCAACTCTCGAGCCATCAGAAAGTTTTGCAATAATAACCATTCCGTCAGAAGAAAATTCTTCGGAATAATCATACAAAAGCTTGTCCGGTTTTTTCTCAATTAAAATACCCGTAAGTTTGGGCGTAATTTCAACATCTAATGTTGTAGATTTCGTTGTTCCGAGATATGTATAATATACGGTAACTGTGTTTGTTCCGACAACGCTTGTGTTGTATCCGCTTGTCTGGCAGGAACTTGTCACAATGCTTGTTGTCGAATCTGAAAATTTTGCAACTACCGTCAACCCTGTTTTGTCAAAATGTTCTCCTGCAATATATGTTGTTTTGTTCGGAAGTGACGATATGTAAATACTTTCAAGAGTTTTTATGGCTGTGGCTTCTTTTATTTCAACGCTGAATGAAGTTGTGAACGTCTTTTCTCCGACAACGTATTTGACTGTAATAATATTTTCGCTTGTAACCTTGCTCGAATCAAAGCCTGAAAGAGTACAACTTGATGTTATTGTTTTCTTTGTTGAATCGGAATAATATGCAGTGATTTTCAATCCCGTCGCATCAAACTTTTCTCCGAGAACATAAACTCTTTTTGTGGGTTTGATAGATACTCCGATTTTTTCAACGCTGATTGATTGGTTGACAACATTGACCTTGAACGAAACTGAGCCCGTAACACCATCTTCGGTATATTTCGCCGTCACGGTTTTTGCTCCGGCTTTTTCAGAATCAAAACCTGAAAGTTTGCAAGACGAGGTCACGTCTTTCGTTGAACCGTCAGAATATTTTGCTGTGATTTTAAGTCCGCTTGAATCAAATGATTCACCGAGATTATATTCTTTGTCCGTAGGTTGAGAGGTCAAAGAAATATATTTGAATTTTGGTTTAACTGAGAAATTAAAGGTAGTTTTTTGAATTAAGTTGTTTTCTTCATATCTGACGGTTACTGTCCCCGTTCCGATTTTGGAGGTTCCGTTGCCTGTCATCGTGCAGGAAGAAGTCACATCTTTCGTTGAGCCATCAGAATAACTTGCAGTAACTTTTAGTCCGTCTGCTGAAAATGGTTCATACTGATAGTAACTCGTTTTTGTCGGAACGTTTGTAACGTTTATGGCTTTGAGCGTAGTGACTTTTGCGATAACATTCACCTTAAATGTCGAATATACCGTTATATCATCCTGAGTGTAGGTAACTTTAACTGTTTTTTCTCCTGCTTTATCGGAGCTGAAATTACTGAACTGACAAAGAGAAGTTACTGTTTTTGTCGTGTCATCGGAAAAACCTGCAATAACCTGTATTCCACTTGTGTCAAGTTTTTCACCAATGCCATAATCTGTTTTGGTCGGCAACGATGTTATGGTCAATGTTTTTAGCTTTGCTTTAACCAGAATGTTAAACTCTGCCGTCTGCGTTGTCGTGCCTTCCTGATATTTTGCAGTTATCGTTCTTGTTCCGACAACTGAAGTGCCTGTACCCATTAAAGTACATTTATCCGTAACGTCCTCAGTTGAGCCGTCAGTATAATTTGCAACAATTTTCAATCCTTCAGGATTGAATGTTTCCCATCTGAAATATACTGATTTCGTCGGCTGGGATTCTATTGAAATTGAGCTTAGTTTTCCGCTTCTTCTGACTGTGAGATTGCAGGTTGCATAGCAGACATTTGACGATTGAGCTTTAATTGTTGCATTCCCTGCTTTCAACGCAGTAACCTTACCGTTTGAGTCTACCGTTGCGACAGATGTGTCCGAAGATGACCAGGTTATTTTTTTGTTGGTTGCGTTAGACGGTTTTACCGTTGCCGTCAAGGTTGCTGTTTCTCCGGCTTCGAGAGAAAGTGATGTTTTTGAAAGCTCTACGCTGCTGACCTGAACAACGTTGTTGTTTGTATAATTCGGAGAAGCGTACGCTACAATATATTGGCTATATGTCGGCCCATAGAAAGGTCTGTTCAGAAGCTGAACTTTATTTGAACAGTTTCCCTCGATAATTTTAATTCCTGTTGATGTTACATCATACACAATTCCTACGTGTGCAAAATTCGAACTGTTTTTTGTGTAAGAATAAGCGAAGAAGCAAAGGTCACCCTTTTTCGGAGTGTATCCGCTGTCATAAAAATGCTTCTGTGAAGATGAAAACGCATTGAAAAGTGCAGTAGTACCTGCGTTTCTTGAAATAATACTTGTCGGAATATTTGCCTGATTCGCACACCAGCAAACAAAGGTCGCACACCATGCAACACCCTGAAAATTCCAACCTGTCTCTTTTGACATCCATTCATTATATTTTGTGTAGTCGCCTGCACCTTCTGTGTATCCTATCTGAGTATAGGCAACCCTGAGAATATCATTAAGCTGGTTTCCTGTGTTGACGTGAGTGTTGGGATATCCCGTCGGATAACTTGCCGCAGACGCTGTTATCATAATATTTATGCTTGAAAATATTATTATTACACTTATTATCAAAGACAAGGTTCTTTGCAATTTCTTTCTCATAAGTAAATAATCCTCTCTTGCCAACCACTATATTTTGTTGGACTTTTAATATTTTACCACAATTACTACCCTCTTTCTATGGTCACAATACACCAAGATTATACTTAATATTAGCGAAAGGTTACAAAAAAGTTACAAATTTTCACCAAAAAGCAAAAATTTGTAACTTTTAATGAATATTCTTCAATTTTTTAAATATATTATTTAGTCGCCTGCTTCTTCAACAGCTTTGTCAATCCATGATGAGTCTTCTTCCTTTGAAAGTTCACCATGCTTAACCCTTGTGATAACGGCAAGACCGATGGCAAACATAATTGAGCAGAAAAGGAACATAAAGTTGTAATCTTCATTGAAAAGACCAATAACAAGACCACAAAGGATAGGCCCTGTAACTGCTGCCGAGAATGTTGCAGTGTAATAATATCCTGTAAATGTGCCGATATATTCTCTGCCACCGATTGCAAGGACAAGAGGTAGAGTGTTAATGTTTACGCAACCGACTGCCGCACCACCTACAACAAGTGCTATCCAGAGAATAATCCATGTGATTTTGTTTGTGCTACCGTCAGGATTTGCAGGTAAAATCTGCGATGCTGCAAGATAAACTGCGAACATCAGAACAATTGCGACAAGACCGATTATTATTGTTTTCTTTCTGCCGAGTTTTCTGCCCATTGCACCGGCAGGAATTCCGAACAACGCAAGTGATACTGCAAAAACAGCCATCATCAAAGTTGAATAAATCGGAGCAACATTAAGAGTCTTGTTTGCAAAGTTGGTAAAGTTAGGAATAATTGCTTCCGTTGCATTGTTTATAAGGAACAAAGCAACAAGCATAATAATAAGACTTTTCTTTTCTTCTTTTGAAATGGGCAGGTCTTTTATTTTTATTTTATTCTTTTTACCTTTTTCGTCTTTTTCTTCAATAGTTACGTTTGCTGAAAGGTCATATTCTTTGTTTCTTTTATAAAAAGCAAAAAGAACAACAAGACATATCAGAGTAACAACGGCCGTAACCACAAAAATAGGAGTATAGTTGACATATTGAGCTTCGCCGTTTATTAAAACAACATTGCCTGCTTCATCAAGTATTCTTCCCATATCGTCAGTTTTTGATTTAAGGGCGTTGCTCATACTTGTAAAGCCTATTAATCCGACAATAGCTGATGCGATTGTGCCGACCACAAAGCCGACCATCTGGCCGATGCCGCCCATAATGTTAATGACTGCGTTTGCATCGCTTTGAAGGTGTGACGGAGTAAAGTCAGGCATAAGGGAAACTACGGGTGAACGCCAGACAGACATTGTAAAGTTGAAACAAATTACAACGCTCATCATTAAAAGTATGCTTAATCCGACTGATTTTACTGTTGCTGCAACAGGAATGAAGCAAAACAGCAATGCACAAATCGGCATACACAAAAGAATAAAAGGCATTCTTTTGCCAAGTTTAGAACGTGTTTTGTCACTCTTTTTTCCAAAATACGGCTGAAAAACTACTCCAAAAAGATTGTCTATTGTCATAATCGCATTAACAATCAGAGCAACGGATACCC
The DNA here is from genome assembly GCA_017380115.1 of Clostridia bacterium. GTDB lineage: Bacteria > Bacillota > Clostridia > Oscillospirales > Acutalibacteraceae > SIG575. The sequence continues at coordinate 20,164 of JAFOEP010000038.1, forward strand.
AACTCAATGCAGGATGATTGCTGATAAAGCTTGATATCTCTCCGCCGTTTGCAGCAAACAATTCAGTGAGCTTGCCTCTGAGAATAACCGGCACGTATGAGTTATAGACAGACCACAACAGCATACATCCCAAAAAACCGAAACCAATCAGAAATGTTTGTTTGTAATTAATTTTATCCTTTTTTTCTGTCACTTGCAAATCACTTCTTTCCTGAATTTTTTATTTTATCCCAATATTCTTTTGCAGCTTTTTCATTTTTATTATCTCCAAAATGATAATATTTTTTGTTTTTTAATTTATCAGGGAGATATTGTTGTTCAACCCAATGATTGGGGTAATTATGAGGATAAATATAAAACTGTCCTTTGTTGTCGTTGTCTTCACCATCAAAATGATTGTTCTGAAGATTTCTCGGAACGCTTCCGAAATTCCCTTTTCTGACATCTGACAACGCTTCGTCAAAAGCCAGATATGCTGAATTTGACTTTGGGCTGTTGCAAACAAGAACTACTGCGTTTGCAAGTGGTATTCTGGCTTCGGGAAGACCGACCATCATTGCAATATCAACTGCCGATTTCACAATCGGCATAATCATAGGATATGCAAGTCCGACATCTTCGCATGCACAAACCATCAATCTGCGACACGCTGAGGGCAAATCGCCACCTTCTAAAATTCTTGCAAGATAATGCAACGCCGCATCCGCATCAGACCCACGCATTGACTTCTGAAACGCAGAAATTGCGTCATAATGCTCATCACCGTCTTTGTCATATCGCATATGACTTTTTTGCGTAACCTCTGCCGACATTTCAAGCGTTATTTTTCTTTCGCCTTCAACAAGCATTGAAGATATCACGCAAATTTCAACTGCGTTCAGAGCTTTTCTGACATCGCCTCCACAGCTTTTTGAGATTTGTTCAAAAACGCCTTCTTCAACGTCAATTTTTTCTCCTCTGTCTTTTTCCATAAACTCAAACCCACGTCTGACGGCAGGAACGATATCCTCAGCATCAATACTTTTAAATTCAAAAACGGTGCTTCGGCTCAGGATTGCGCTGTAAACATAAAAATACGGATTTTCCGTCGTAGATGCGACAAGAGTTATTGAACCGTTTTCAATATATTCAAGAAGTGATTGCTGTTGTTTTTTGTTGAAATATTGTATTTCATCGAGATACAGCAATATTCCGTTCGGAGCTTCAAACGTATCCAACTGCGAAACAATATTTTTTATATCAGCAGTTGAAGCGTTAGTGCCGTTAAGCTTGCAAAATTTTCTATCGGTATTTTTGGCAATAATCTGGGCAACAGTAGTTTTTCCCACGCCAGAAGGTCCGTAGAAAATCAGGTTCGGCAATTCTCCCGAATTTATTATATTTTTTAATGCTTTTCCGTCGTCTAAAAGATGATGCTGTCCTACAACTTCATCTATTTCCTGCGGACGGAGTCTGTCAGCTAAGGGTGATGACATTTTATTACCTCTTATTAATATGTATTAAAGAGTTTTTGCAAGGGATTTTATATATTCTCTATACTTTTCGCCAATTTCAGGGTGTTTAAGAGCTACCTCTGTGTTAGCTTCCATAATTCCGAATTTGTCACCCATATCATATCTTTTTCCGATGAAATCAACAGCAGTAAGTTCTCCTCTTGCAGCAAGAGCGCTCATTGCGTCTGTGAGGTAAAGTTCTCCTGTTCTTGCATCATATTCTGATTCTTCAATAAGTTTGAATATTTCAGGCGGAAGAACAACTCTTCCGAGGATAGCAAAATTAGAAATAATTTCTTCAACTGATGGTTTTTCAATAATTTTATGGCATCTCATAATGTTGCCTTCAAGTGGTGTTACGTCAAGAGAACAATATTTTGTTACCCATTCAGTCGGCACTTCTTTAACAGCAACGCTGCCGCAACCATATTTTTCATAAGCTTCGCAAAGCTGTCCTGTTACAGTCTTTTCAGAAATAATGAGGTCGTCACCATACAATACTGCAAAAGGATCGTTTCCGACAAATGTTTTTGCTCTTAAAATTGCATGTCCGAGACCTTTTGTTTCTTTCTGTCTGATGAATGTAATATTTGCAAGGTCAGCAATATCTTTTATGCTGTCATAAATGCTTTTTTTGGACGGGTTGTCTCTGAGTTTATCTTCAAGCTCATAAGAATGGTCAAAGTGGTCTTCAATAACACCTTTTCCTCTGTTTGTGATGATAAGAATATCTTCAATACCTGCTGCAACTGCTTCTTCAACAAGATACTGGATTACCGGTTTATCAACAACGTTGAGCATTTCTTTCGGTACTGATTTTGAAGCGGGAAGAACTCTTGTTCCAAGACCTCCTGCCGGAATGACTGCTTTTTTGATTTTCATTGTTTTATCTCCTTTCGGCTTTTGCCGTAATTTCTATAACATTGTAAATAATTGTGTGAGCATATCAATCGCAAGTACTGCAAACAACACGGAAAATACTGATGTTCCGCCTTTTGCATAAAGATAAGTTGTCAGACTGTCTTTGTTTCTGGCAATTGATCTGATTCTCAACACATCTTTTTTAATTTTATTTAAATATAATTTGTTTGCTACAAATCCTGCAACAATATTTATTATCAGGAATATAATCGGAAAAACATTTACGATGCTATACAGTTGTGGGTTGTTGGTTGCCCCCAACAAAAAATATTCCTTGTATTGTTCTAATATTATATTGTAATCGATCTTCTCTTGTTGCATTACCGAAGCAAGATAGTTGATTGCTTCCGGAAAACAACGATTGACAAGTGACATAAAAAATAACATTGCTGCTATATTTAATCCTGCAAACAAAGCTCCGGGTGCATACATTTTTCGATAGAAAAACCAATATGGATTGAAAAAAAACGCTGCCCAGTTAAATTTCTGTCGGCCTTTTGTAAACTTTGCTTTGAGAAAGCTTTTAATAAATCTTTCCTTGTTTGATTTTATATAAACACTTGCTTGACCAACATTTACGGTGTTATCGCTATCAATAAATTCCTGCGTTGAAACGCACTCACCGTCAATCATAATATGCTGACTTTGATATTGTTTTTCAATCTCAAGCAACGGTGCCCTGCATTGAACACAAACAAAAGCTCTTTTATCGTTTTCTGTTCCACAAAACGGGCAGATTTTCTTTTCGTTGTTATCATTGCTGATAGGATTTTCGTTTGTTTGATTTAAAATTTCATCATCTGATTTTTTCCAGACATAGCCGTCGTTATGCAGTTTTTCACAAGCACATTCACCGTTATTTTCATAACATTCTCTGTGATGAGGAGTTCCGCAATCGGGACAAACAACTATTTTGTCACCTTCTTTGAACAACTCGCCGCAAACGACACATTTTTCATTCTCGTATCTCATTTATTTTCCGCCTTTTACTTCATCTCTTGTCAGCATATAAGAAACATTCCAGATAATTATTACCGCAAAAATCAAAATCATTATTGACCATGCAGATGTCAGGTTTAATTCTTTAATGCTGATTAATGAAGTTGCTAAAACTTTTCCGAAGTTACTTTCTCCGCCGGAGCCTAAAACACTTGAAAGCAATGTGCCTACGCTGATTGATCCGTCAACTATCGGCTTGGCTACCTTTGAAAAAAGTATTCCACATATAGAAAGGTCTATTATTCCGACTGCACTGATTATGCATTGTGTTTTTTTCGCTTTTGTTGCAACGTTAACTATAAACAAGGCAATACCGATAACAACACCGAGTGCAAAAAGTATTCCCGCTGCTATCAGATAAGGCAAAACAGCCTTGACTGAATCGTCAACATTGCTGAAATCAAAGCCGGACATTGATAAACCGCCTGAAAAAAAGTTTTTAAATACAAACCAGATGCTGAAACTGTCCTCAGTAAGACCGGTATCATTTTCAACTGCGTTTGGAATGTCCACCATATTCTGGAAAATCTCCCAGCCGTTAATCTGATACAACACTCTTATCAATGGAAAAAATATCGCTACCGGTAAAACACAGAAAGCCAACAATGATGTTACTATTTTATCCGTAATTTTCACAGTTTTTCACCTCTGTTTATTTCCAGCTTGAATTAAGTTCAACAGTTCTGTTAATTATAATATTTTCATCTGTGCTTTCAATATCCACACAGAAATATCCTTTTCTCATAAACTGGAAAGTGTCTCCCGGTTTTATTCCTTTTAAACCGCCTTCAAGAACACTGTTTTTGAGCACAACAAGTGAATCAGGATTGAGATTGTTTTCAAAACCACCGTTTGATTCATCTGACGGATTTTCAGTATTGAAAAGTCTGTCATAGAGTCTGATTTCTGCTTTTATGCAATCGTCTGCGCTTACCCAATGCAATGTTCCCTTGACTTTTCTTCCGTCGGGTGATTCTCCACCCTTGCTTTCAGGGTCATAAGTACAATGAAGGCAAACCACCTTGCCTGTTTCGTCTTTCTCAACTTCGTTGCATTTAACAAAATATGCACCTTTGAGTCTGACTTCGTTTCCTGGGAACATTCTGAAATATTTCTTCACAGGTACTTCCATAAAGTCATCCTGTTCGATGAAAATGTTTCTTGAAAAAGTTACTTTTCTTTTGCCCATTTCAGGCTTTCCCGGATGAATTTCAACCTCTATTTCTTCTGTTTGTCCTTCCGGATAGTTGTCTATGACAACTTTCAACGGATCAAGAACAGCCATTGCTCTCGGAGCATTTTCGTTGAGGTTATCTCTTACGCAGGATTCAAGCAAACCGTAATCTACAACGCTGTATGCTTTTGACACACCGATTTTTTCAACAAAATCTCTTATTGCAGCAGCAGGATATCCTCTTCTTCTCATTCCGCAAATAGTAGCCATTCTTGGATCATTCCAGCCGCTTACTATCTTTTTGTCTACAAGTGCAAGATTTTTTCTTTTACTTGTCAGACAGTAGTTGAGATTCAATCTTGCAAATTCAATCTGTCTCGGTGGAGTTTTAATATCAAGCTGAATCAGGAACCAATCATAAAGAGGTCTGTGGTCTTCAAATTCAAGCGTACAAAGAGAATGTGTCACGCCTTCTGCTGCGTCAGACAACGGATGGGCAAAATCGTACATCGGATAAACGCACCATTTGTCGCCCGTCTGATGATGAGGAACGTGAGCAATTCTGTAAATTACAGGGTCACGCATATTCATATTTGGTGAAGCCATATCAATTTTTGCTCTCAATACTCTTGCACCGTTCGGAAATTCACCTTTTGTCATTCTGTCAAACAAATCAAGGTTTTCTTCAACACTTCTTTCTCTGTACGGACTGTTTTCTCCCGGCTGAGTAAGAGTGCCTCTTGTCTGTCTGATTTCATCTGCCGACAAGTCACAGACATAAGCTTTTCCGAGTTTGATAAGTTTTATTGCACATTCATAAATAAAATCAAAATAGCTTGAAGCATAAAGACATTTGTCCCACTTGAATCCAAGCCACTCAATATCTTCCTTGATTGCGTCAACATATTCAACGTCTTCTTTGCTTGGATTTGTGTCGTCAAGACGAAGATTACATTTGCCTTTGTATTTGTCTGCTGTTGTGAAATCTACGCAAATTGCTTTTGCGTGGCCAATATGCAGATATCCGTTTGGCTCAGGTGGAAATCTTGTCTGAACGTGGTCATAAACCCCATCTTCAAGATCCTTGTCAATAAAGTCGTGTATAAAATTGGAATTTCTTTCTTCAATGATTTCTGCCATATATTATTTACCTCCAAGTTTTTCAATGCAACTATCAATTCTTTGCAATGTTTTTTCTTTTCCTAAAAGTTGTATAATGGAATATAAATCCGGTGTATTTTTTCTTGATGTTACAGCAACACGTATCACTGACGAAACATCGCCGACGTGACCTTTGAAAAGTTCCGGAGTTTTTTTGTATTCTTTTACATTTGGTGTGTAACCAATCTTTGGACAAAGTTCTTTTATTCTTTCAAACCATTCTTCTTTTGTGTCTGAATGTTCATAAATCTTTTTATATTCTTCAAGAATTTCTATTGCTGAATTTTTGTCTGTGTTTTCAGGCATTTCGTCAAAGTTTTCTTTGTAAAGTTCGTCAAAGAAATATTCTACATAACCTTTGATATCAGACCACTTTGAAATATCTTTTCTTGGATTTTTGTTTCCTCTGTCAATTGAGAAAATGCCGATTGAATATTCTCTGTCACGGCTTAAAAGATCATACAATTCTTTGTCGTATTTCTCTGCCCATGCAACTGCTTTTTCATAAACCTGCTCAGCAGTCATCACGCTTACAACATTTTTGCTGACGTCAATCATTTTATTCATATCAAACAATGCGCCACTTGCACTCATTTTCTTCGGATTGAACGGGAAAGAAAATCTTTCTGCTGTCGGATTCGCTCTTCTCCAATCCTCAAAGTTTGAATTTGCTATTGTCAGCAAATATTCTATTACGCTTTCCGGAGTATATCCCTGCTCAATGAAAAATTCAACTGCAGCTTCGGGGTCTTTGCGTTTTGAAAGTTTTCTTTTTCCACCCGTTTCTTCGTCTTCTTTCATAATCGGTGAAATATGTGCATATTTCAAAACTTTAAAACCACACACTTTGAAAAGCTGTATGTGAGTCGGCACTGATGATATCCATTCGTCACCTCTGACGATGTGCGTACTTCTCATAAGATGGTCGTCTACCGCATGAGCAAAATGATATGTCGGTATTCCGTCACGTTTGAGCAAAACTATGTCCTGGATATTTTCCGGCATCTCAATTTTACCCTTTATCAGATCTTCAAAAATTATTTTGCCGTCTGCTTTACCAGGTGAACGCAATCTCAAAGTATATTCTTTTCCGCTTTCAACAAGCTCTTTTTGTTCTTCAAAAGAAAGGCTTCTGCATTTTGCAAATTCGCCATAATAACCTTTTGTGTCAAGACCGTCGTTTTCCTGTTTTAAACGGAGTTGTGAAATTTCTTCTTCTGTGCAGAAGCAAGGATAAGCAAGACCTTTTTTGACAAGCTCTTTTGCAAAACATTGATAAATATCTTTTCTTTTGCTCTGAGTATACGGTCCGTAATCTCCCTTTTCTTCGTCAAGCCCCATAACGCCTTCGTCAAACTCTATTCCGAAATCGCTCAGACCTTTAACAATTCCCGTAACGCCGTCTTCAACTTCTCTTTTCTTGTCTGTGTCTTCAATTCGAAGATAAAACAATCCGTCAGTTGAACGTGCAATAAGCATTTCCGACAAAGAAGCAAACAAGCTTCCAAGATGAACAAAGCCTGTCGGACTTGGTGCAAATCGCGTTACTCTTGCTCCTTCGGGCAAATTTCTTTGAGGATATTTTTCTTCATATTCCTCTGGTGTTTTTTCAATGTGCGAAAAAAGTAATTCCGCAAGTTTTTCGTAATCTGTCACGAATATCTCTCCTAATTTAAAACATTTTCCCATAATAAAATTATATTCTTTGCTATTATACTATTTTTTTACAGATTTATCAAGTATATTTTTCCCACTATTGAAAAGTTTTCTGATATGTTTTAACATTTTGCCAAAATAAATTTTTTCTGATCAATTTATACTTTTTTCTCTGTCAAAAAAAGCAAAACAAAACGGAAAACTCCTTTATTGGCGTTTTCCGTAAGTTTTTATATTAATTTTTTATGATGCTTTGAGATTGAGTCTTAATTTATCGCTTATCATTGCGATAAACTCGCTGTTAGTCGGCTTTCCTCTCTGATTCTGAATTGTATATCCGAAATAAGATGACAAAACATCTACATCTCCTCTGTCCCACGCAACTTCAATTGCGTGACGGATTGCTCTTTCAACTCTTGATGACGTTGTGTTGAAATTTTTTGCAACCGTTGGATAAAGCAGCTTCGTCACTGAACCCATCATATTTTCATCTTCAATCGAAAGTATAATTGCGTTTCTGAGATATTGATAACCCTTTATGTGTGCAGGTACGCCAATCTGATGCATAATGTCTGAAACAATAATTTCCAAATCAGTTTTGCGATTTTCAAGCACAGGTGTCTTTTCTTCAACTCCCCATTGTGTCACTTGTGAAATTCTTTGTGCCAGAAGCTCCGTTTCAAATGGTTTTATAAAATAATAATCAGCCCCTGCGTTTAATATTTCTGTCTGCAATCTCTGATTGTCAACTCCTGAAATAACAAACACTGCCGGTTTCTTTCTCAATGATAATTTTTCCATTTCTTTAAGTACTCCAAGTCCGTCAAGCCTTGGCATAAATGTGTCCATAATCAAGACATCTGTGTCGTTCTTTTCTAATCTCTTTAAAACTTCCCTGCCGTCCTTTGGAACAAGAATCACCTCAAAACCATGTGTACTCAATATTCCATAATAAGCTTTTCCCTGTTGTGTTCCTTCTTCTGCAATCATTACTTTGATTCTTTTTTCCATTGTCATTTCCTCCGTTATTATAATAAACAATCCATTTTTTTGACATATTGTTTCGTCAATCTGTTCTTACATATAGATTTTGCCATAAATTACCATTTTTGTCAATAGTTCCCAATTACAAATTTAAAAATTTTTATTTTCTTGTGGTCAATAATCGAACGATATCTATATATTGTGCTAAAAAGTGACATAAAGAAATTTAATACTACATTTAAACAAAAACATCTGCCAATAATCCATAAAAAATGGTAAATGAAAAACGAGCAGCAAAAAACTCCAGACTCCAGATGAATCATAACTACCGGCCGTGCCGGTAGTATGCACTGCCCCCTTAGGGCATAAGACCGGCCGAGCCTATAGGCTCATCGAAAGGTTTGCCAACCGCAACACTTTCACCGGCTGCCCCTAAAGGGGCTTTTTATTTGCCTTATTTTACCTGCTTACCCGTAAACGGGTCTACATACTCTACCATCGTCATTTGATCTGATGATATATCTTCTTGCAATTGATTCCTTATGTATTCCGCAATAGCTTTTTTATTTCTTCCTACTGTATCTACATAATATCCCCTGCACCAAAAATGTCGATTTCCATATTTATACTTCATGTTAGCATATTTTTCAAATATCATCAGACTGCTTTTTCCTTTGAGATAACCCACTATTTGGGATAAAGTAAAGGTGCCGAAATCACTTCTGACTTCGACACCTTTTTGTTTATGATGCGTCTTTTTTTGCCTGCTCTTCTGCTACTTGATTTGCCGTCTCCAGCATGTTTTCAATAAAGATACCATATCCCCTTGTTGGATCGTTCACAAGCACGTGTGTGACGGCTCCAATGAGCTTTCCATTCTGGATTAGTGGAGACCCCGACACGAGTGTGTCAATATAGAACCAACACATTTTGGGATATTAACTAATCTCAAACCCAAACAAACGGAATGTATCGCATCCGTGAGTTGAGATTGGTAAAAAGCGTATCTCCTTCACAAACCAATCTACTGTGTGCTTAACAAAGCGTTGATGGTTATTATTCACTTTCAAAACAAACTTTTCACCATTTTCCCGAACACCCTCTATACAATACTCCTTTATAAGTGTTTCGGGCAATTTTATCACTTTTTCTTCCAAAGGATAATTGCACGGCATATTCCGATAATTACGGTTGAGATCACTATCAAATACCAGTCGAATCTCCTTTATATCTGTATCTGTTTCAAACGAATAGATAATACAATCCCCAACCGTGCCTTGCCAAAGATTTTCCTCACCGCGATCCTTGGCGTTGCGAACGATTTCATCGGTGCATTTTGCTGATTTCGTCAACTCTGAAAGTAAGCGTTCATGCCACGGAATATAGCAATCGTCATCCATAAGAGTTTTTTGTAATGAGAAAATATTGATATCACGCACATCGACATTGGTGGTGACTGCTTGGGCAATTGCGGTGCCCAATGCCTGCCCCAAAATGGCACAGGTAGCCATTACCCGTGATGAACTCAAAGCGGCGTGTGTAACACTTATATTTCGTCCCGCAAAGGTCAGATTACGGATATTTTTAGAAATCATACAGCGAAGCGGTAATCCCCATGGTGTGGGCGCAGGATGATAAATTGTCGGATGTCCTTCTGTATAATAAAATCCTGCAGGAAAATGATCATCCATAGTCCAACCGGCATAAGCCACTATATCTTCGAATTTTCCTTCTGCCTCCACATCGTTTTGTGTGACGGTATATTCGCCCACATACCTGCGGCTCTCCCGTTTGCCCGGAAGAAACCCGATCCACTCTAATTCCCAGTTTTCAACCTGATGATCGCCTTGATTTTTCATATGATCCCATACACCGTACGCAATCTTGAGCAATTCGTCACGGCATCGGTCGGTATCGTGGATGCAATCCCATTCCCCGCCAATTTCGATCCACCAAAAGTTGGCAAGTGCGTTGTTATGATGATCTTTATAGGGCAGATCGGCATCGGTTTTGTATGTATACGCCCATTCGGGCTTGATAAATTCCACCGGGTGATCAGTTTCTCGAATCTGGAATAAACAACTCATACCCATAGTCTTTTTATCCGCAACAACGGGTGGAATCGTTTCATTAAATTCTCCCCTGGCTTCACGACCGTATCGAAATTCCGCACCGGAAAGCGGTGCAAGAATACTATCCCCCGAACAATCCGCAAAATATGTTGCTTCAACCACATGGAATGTTTCGGCATTTGATTGCCAAGCTTTTATACTGTGTATACGGTCACCGTCCATAACCGCATCCAGACAACTGCTATTCAGAAGCAGTGTGAGATTTGGCTCATTTATTGCCTTCTCGTACAAAACACTGTCCCAAATCGGGAATTTAAGCCCCTTGTTTTGATAAAAGTTTTCCAGTATGATTTCTTCTATGATACCGGTCTCGCGATTGTCTTTACCATGCGAGCCGCATACCCACATTCTGATTTCGCTGGATGCGTTACCACCAAGTACCGCTCGATCATGCACTAAAACCGTTTGAATACCATGCCTAGCCGCTGCAATGGCACAACAAAGTCCGGCCAACCCGCCTCCCACCACACAAAGATCGGTTCTATGGACAATTGTTTTCATTGGATCCCCCTTGATAATTAATAACTTTAATGTTAGAATAAAACAAATTTACACTAATTTCATTTATTTTTGTTCCTAATTTATATGTTTTTGTTTTATATGGTGATTGTATGTACAATTTTTCTGCTATTATTAATTACATTGAATACCTTAGACATAAATGCGGTTTGTTTGTATCCATACACCCGACATTTGAAAAAGGTTGCACTGTTGTTAACGAAAAACTAAGGATATTTAATTTTCACGAAAATCGGTATTGTGCTTTTATAAAACACAATCCGAAAGCGAATAAACATTGTATTCAATGTCAAACAAAGGTGGCGAAGCAATGCGAAATCGGTACTTTTAACGGTGTTTGTTTTGCGGGGGTAAAAGAGCGGGTATATCCCATAACAAACGAAACAGAAGTTGTCGGATTTATTTCAGTAAGCGGTTATAAAACGGATAACGCCGACTCATACTTAAAACGCATTTCACATATCTACGGATTTGATTATAGCGATTTAAAGAAAAAATACAATTTTTTAAACCCCGCCTTTCCGGAGCCAGATCTATTAGATACTCTTTTGTTGCCATTATGCCAAATGTTAGAGCTTGCTTATCTGAAAAGCGACATATTGCTTCAAGATGAATCGTTAATAGATAAAGTTATACAGTTTGTCAAACAAAATTACCATGAACATATTACATCGGAAGATATTTGCAAACGATTTTTTTGCAGTCGCTCGTTTATGAGTACACAGTTTAATAAAGCAACCGCAAAAAGCATACGGGAATATATCAACGAACTTCGTATAGCAGATGCAAAAAGGTTATTAAAAGAATCTTCTTTATCCGTTACAGAAATCGCTTTTTTAATTGGCTTTGACAGTTCAAATTACTTTTCCGAAATTTTCAAAAAACAAGTAGGTATTTCTCCGCTGAAATATAGAAAAGCATCCCGAAAATAATCGGGACGCTTTTGCCGAGTGTTGATAAGGAAGTTTTTGTTTCTCAAGCGAAATTGCGTGTGCAAGAAAAGGCAAAAACCACCGATTACGCTATCGCGTATCGGTGGTTTTTAACGCATTATTGTGCCGTAAGTTCACATTTTAAAGAAATACTTCCTTACCGACGCTCGGCGTTCTCTTATGATGCTTCTTTTAAATTGTTATTCTCCAAAACAAATTGCGCAGTCTCTAACATATTTTCGGCAAAAATAGCGTAACCCTGCGTCGGATCATTTATAAACACATGGGTCACAGCACAAACGAGCATTCCATTTTGTATGATCGGTGTTCCGCTCACGAGTGTGTCAAGCCGGATACAACACGTTATTTGCACCGAAAAATTTCAAATCACCCATAAAACGTAAAGAAACCGCACCGATTAGGTACGATTTCTTTGTATTATAGGAAATATAAATTTGTTTATACGTGTTATATTAGGGGCGGCAACACAAGACATAGAAAAGTTGCTTTACTTTCTATTTGGAAGTAATCTTGCTTATTACATCCTGCCAGAGAGCATCGCGTCTCACCGAGTAAACATAGCACATGTCAATGCCGTTGTCATCCACCTCGTAAAAATTATCATATCCAGGTAAATAAGCCTTGACTATTCTTGAATACATAAATCTATCATCATCGTTTAACAGCCACGCAACCGCTGTGACATCCCATATCACACGTGTCCAAGGCCGTCCCGATGCATAAGATTCTGCCTCTGCTATTGTGCTCTTTGCAAGATAATCTGATATCTTATTTTTACCCAAAAACCAATATTCAAGCTCGGGCTTTGAAATAGTAAATTCACTCACCACACCACAACAAGGTAACTGAACAAACGGGACGCCACTGTTCATAACAACTCTTGCCGCAGCAATATCCTGCATTAAATTAAATTCTTTTGTGTTATGAAAATGCTGTGCATGTCCTCCTAGCCAGACTACAACCGTATTCTTTGCAACTTCAGGATTAATAAGTATTGCTGAGGCGATATTTGTAATAGCCCCGATAGCCACAACGTAAAGCGGACTTTCAGTGGAATAATCCTTTACACGCTCGGCGAGATCAAGTGCCGCCGCAGACATAACAGGGGTATTTTCATCGGGCAGGTAGTTTTCTGAACCTTTGAATACATCCACTTCCTCTTCCATAAGCCGAAGAAGCTTAAGTATCTCGTCATAGCTCTTATGCATGCCATCGGCAGGACCTGATGATTTTGGATTGTAAAAGGGAGCAGCGTATATTGCCTTTGTGCACAATTTGTCTTTTGACCTTAGCAGATACGCAACTGCAAACTGATCATCAATTTCATTATATGTATCTGTATCAAGAACTACATCTACTGAA
>JAFOEP010000039.1 GCA_017380115.1 Clostridia bacterium
AAAATAAGTATATTATAATATAATAAATATACAAAAAAATATACAAAAAATCAGAGGAGAAAATTAAAATGCAAAGAACGAAATTGGCAGACAGAAAATTGCCAGACTATACATTAGGGGAAGAAATTTTTAATTCTGTTTCACACATAGTCGGAGCAGTTTTTGGAATATTTGTGCTTGTAAGTTGCGTTGTTGCAGCAGCTTTTAATTTCAATGGGCTTGATATGTTCGGAGCAATAGTGTACGGAGTCTGTACAATATTTATGTATACGATGTCAGGCGTTTATCATGGACTGAAAGAGTCAATGATGAAAAAAGTGCTTCAGATTATTGACCATTGCGGAGTGTTTTTAATGGTTGCGGGTACATATACTCCCGTTATGTTAAGTGGACTTTATAAAGCAGACCAGATCAAAGCAATTGTACTGCTTTCGGTAGTGTGGGCTTCAACAATTGTAGGAGTTGTTTTAAACAGTATTGATTTAAAAAAGTTTCATATTTTTTCAGTTGTTAATCATCTTGTGACAGGGTGGGCATCGCTTACCGTAATCGTACCTCTTTACAAGTCAATCGGTCTGACAGGAGTTTTGCTCATTTTTGGTGGCGGAATATTATATACTATCGGTGCAGTGTTATACAGCATAGGAAAATCAAAGCGTTATTTCCATTCAGTTTTCCATGTTTTTGTTTTAGCTGGAAGTGTTGTACAATATCTGGGAATAATAATATATATGTATTGATAATAAGAGAACAAAAAACCGACATACAAGAGTATGTCGGTTATCTTTTTGTGATCATTTATAATTAGAGATTATTTAAGCTTTTAATTTGTTGTTTATAATATCTCTGATTTTGTTTCCAAAAAGTATGCTGAAAACAATTTTTGTGAGGTCAAAAACTATGTAAGGAAAAACTCCGATAGTTAAGGCTGAAACAAAATTAATGTCGGCTTGAAAACTAAGCCATATTGTGCCGATTAAATAACAAAAAAGAGTGCCGGAAATCATTCCAATAAATTGTAACAATTTATTGTTTTTGAATTTATCAATAAAAATTCCGGATATTACGGCAAGAAAAACATATCCAATCAGATATCCACCCGTAGGACCTGCAACTTTTCCGATACCACCGCTAAAAGTTGAAAAAACGGGTAATCCGATAACGCCGAGAATCAAATAGATAATAACACTCAGACTTCCGAATTTTGCCCCTAAGACGTACAGGCTTAAAAATATTCCGATTGTTGCAAAAGATATTGGCACAGGGCTGAATGGTAAAGATATGCTCATGGGCCCAAGTACACATAAAACTGCGCTCATAATTGCAATTGAAGTCAGAGTAATGGTGTTAACTTTTTTCATTTTGATTTGTTTCTGATTTTGGATATTAACGAAGTGATTCCTGCACCTAAAATTACTATTGAACCAACTGCAATCGGAATGATTCCTGAATGACCTTCAAAGCAGGGGATAACGCCGATTGTGTCAATTGCAAAAGTGTTAATAATTGCACCAGCAACAACGCCTACAAAAATCAAAGCTGCTAAAACGAGCGCAACAATCCTCACAAAGTTAGTGTTCATTATTTCACCTTCTGTTTTATACTAATCCGAGAATTTTTTTAATGCTGTCACTGACTTCGTTTAAAAGCTCGTCAGAACTTTCTTTTGTTTTGCCACATACCGTAACATAAATTTTAATCTTAGGTTCTGTGCCTGACGGACGGACAGTAACAACACTTCCGTTTTCAAGATGATATTCAAGGACGTTGGATTTCGGAAGAGGAATCTGTTTGATGATACCACTTGAAATTTCAATTTCTTTGTTGTTAAGATAATCAAACGATTTAATAATCTTTGAATCTGCAATATCAACGGGAGGCTTTTCGCGAAGGTATGACATCAATGATTTCATTTTTTCCATTCCTGAAGCGCCTTCAAATTGGAAATTGAGTAATGTGCTTTTGAAGAAACCGTATTTTTTATAAATATCTTCAAGAACATCAATCAAGCTTTTGTTCTGATTTTTGTAGTATGCAGCCATTTCGCAAATAAGAGAACTTGCAACAACAGCGTCTTTGTCTCTGACGTGAATACCTGCGAGATAACCGTAACTTTCTTCCATACCAAGAACATAAAGATTTTCTTTGCCTTCTTTTTCAAGTTGGGAAATAAACTCACCGATATATTTAAATCCTGTGAGGAAGTTCTTGATTTCGCAATCATATTTATGAGCAATTTTAGTAATCAGTTCTGATGTTACAATTGTTTTTACAAGATATGAGCCCGGAATCAAAGAACCTTCTTCTTTTTTCCTTGAAAGAACATATTCGCAAAGCAAAGCACCGGTTTCGTTTCCTGAAAGAAGACGGAATGTGTTGTCGCCTCTGTTGATTGCGATTCCTACACGGTCACAGTCAGGGTCAGTGGCGATGAGCATATCAGCGTTTTCTTTTTCAGAAAGTTTAATTGCATATTCAAAAGCTTGTTCAATTTCAGGATTCGGGAAAGGACAGGTCGGGAAATTACCGTCAGGATTTTCTTGTTCTTTAACAATAAAAACATTTTTAAATCCGAGGGATTTAAGCATATGTCTGACAGGTTTGTTTCCTGTGCCGTTGAGAGGAGTATAGATTATTCTGATGTCACTGCTTTCGCAAATCTTCTTTGAACATTGTTTTGACACTTCGTCATAGAAATTGTTGACAACATCACTGCCGATAAATTCAATTTTACCGTGAGAAACAGCATTGTTGAAGTCAATTTCTTTCACATCTTTAAATATATCAACTTTTTGAATATATTCAAAAGTTTCTGCTGCTGCTTCGTCAGTAATCTGATATCCAAATTCGTTATAACATTTGTAACCGTTATATTTAGCAGGGTTGTGACTTGCAGTAATCATAATGCCGGACTGACATTTTAAATATCTGACGGCAAAAGATAACATCGGAGTTGGAACAAGTTCTTTAAAAATGTAAACTTTAATTCCGTTTGCGGCAAGTACACTTGCAGCAGATTTTGCAAAAACATCAGATTTAATTCTTGAATCATAAGCGATAGCAACGCTTGGTTTTTCATAGTTGCTGTTAAGAAAATCAGCAAGACCCTGAGTTGCACGGTTTACGGTGTAAACATTCATTCTGTTTGTACCTGCGCCGATAACACCTCGGATACCACCTGTACCAAAAGTCAGATCAGTATAAAATCTTTCGTTAATTTGAACGTCATCATTTTTTATTTTTTCAAGCTCTTCTGTAATGTCCTTGTCTTTGATAGCACAGTCGAGCCATTTTGTATAAAGGGCTTTTGTGTTGTTCATAAAAATGTTCCTTTCAAAATACTATGAATATATTTTAAACTTATATAAGTAATAAGTCAAGAATATGAAAATAAGTAAAATAAATTTTTCAAAAAATGTAAACAAAATAATAGTATTAGTTTTATTTTCCAACACAAAATTTAGAAAAAATTTCGTTTACGACACTTTCGGAAGCTTTTTGTCCCGTAAGCGTTTGAAGAAATTCGATAGCAGAATCAATTGTTACATTAACAGCATCAAGAGTCATTCCTATTTCAAGAGCATTAATAGCTTCATCAACGCACTTTAATGCTTCGTTTGCGCAATAAAATTGTCTTTCATCCATCAGCATAGCAGATGATGTGTCAATTTTATCTGTGCCAAGGACTTTTGCTGTTATTTCGGCAAGATTATCTTTTCCGTCGCCTTCTTTTGCCGAAATTTCAACAATATTTTCAATGTATTTTTTAATTAATGATTTGTCGCATTTGCTTTCGAGGTCACATTTGTTTATTATTGCAATGCTGATTTTATTCCGGCATTTTTTAAGTAACTCAATATCCTCGTCATCAAGTTCTTCCGAAGAATCGAAAACGGCCAGAACAAGAGTTGCGCGTTCAAGCTTTTGTTTGGCAAGTTCAACACCGATAGATTCAATCGGGTCGTCACTGTTTCTGATTCCTGCGGTATCTGTCAGATGGAGAACAATTCCACCAAGCATAACCGTTTCTTCAACGGCGTCACGTGTTGTTCCGGCAAATTCAGAAACTATTGATTTCTGAACACCTGAAAGCAAATTCATCAGAGTTGATTTGCCGACGTTAGGTTTTCCGACGATGGCAGCATTTACGCCCTGAGTTATAGTTTTGCCTGTATCAAAAGTGTTTATCAGTTTTTTGAGCATTTTTTGCGATTTTATCAGTTCGTTTTTCAATGAATCGCATGACAGCTCTTCAATCTCATCATCGGGATAATCAACCCAGGCTGAAAGACTTGCAGAAGAAGAAATAAGAATAGAACAAATGTTGTTGATTTCTTTGCTCAACACTCCGTCGAGGGTGCTTAAAGCTGCAGAGGCTGATTGTTCAGCATGTGCATTAATCAAATCCATAACTGCCTGAGCCTGAGTCAGATCAATCCTGCCGTTAAGAAATGCACGCTGAGTAAACTCACCTGCCGAAGCTGGTTTTGCACCTGCGTTCAGAATTAAGCGAAGTACTTTTTTTAAAATATATAATCCTCCATGGCAGGACAATTCAACAACGTCTTCCCCTGTATAGCTGTGAGGAGCTTTGAAAACAAGAGCAACACACTCGTCAATATCACGCTCACCATCAAAAACACGACCGAAATAAGCTCTGTAACCAAGAGAATCTGCAAGCTTCTTTTCGGACAAGCTTTTAAAAACTTTGTCACAAATCTGTGTTGCATTTTCACCACTGACTCTTATAACGCCAATACCTCCGGCTGCTTGTGCAGTTGCAATTGCGGCAATTGTTTTGTTGTCAAACATAAACTCACCTCAAAAAAATCCGTCACGGTGATACCGTGACGGAAAAGTTTAATCATGATTTTTTGCTCTGGGTTCTATTTTACCATAAAGAGAAGCACCGGAAAAATCTGACTTATGAGTTGTATTCTCAGAAGTGGAGCTAACGACATTATTTGAAGAATAATTATTATTTCTGCGACCTCCTCTGTTTGAAGAAGGATGAGTCGGTTTTGCTCCGTCAACAAGTTTAATAACAACTCTTCTGTGGTCTTCGCTGCCTATTGAATAAGATTCAACATTTTCAATTTCCTGAATAGCCGTGTGAATAACACGTCTTTCAAAAGGATTCATAGGCTCAAAAGTAAAGCTTCTGCCATATTTAAGAACTTTGTTTGCATTTCTTTTAGCAAGATCTGTCAAAGTCTGAGTTCTTTTTTCTCTGTAATTTCCGATGTTAACACTGACACGCTTGTATTCAGCGTTTGTTCTGTTGACTACGAGACGTGTGAGATATTGAAGAGCATCAAGAGTTTCGCCTCTTCTGCCAATAACGCAACCGTAATCTTCTTCGGAAATGATATGAAAAGATATAGAATCTTCTGTTTTCTGAGTATAAATTTTTACGTTGTTGATGTCGAGACCTTTAAGGATATTTCTGATATAATCCTGAACAGGACCGTTTTCTTCAACGCCTTCAACGACAGGTGCTTGTACAGCTTCTGTTGTTGATTTTTTTGTTTTTTCGGTTGCTTTTTTAGAAGCATCTTTTGTTTTCTTTGCGTCATTTTTTGCAACCGGTTTCTTTTCTGATTTTTTGCTGTCGTTTTTAACGTTTATTTCATAAAAAGCTCTTGCTTTATATATTGTTCCGCTTTTAAAAAGACCTAAAATTTTCTTTTCCTGTATGTCAACGACTTCTCTTGTTACGTCGGCATTTTCAGGAGCATTAAGTTCTTTTTCTGCATTCAGAAGTGCTTCTTCGGCAGAAGCGCCTGTACCAAATGCTTCAATCGTTTTTTTCATTTGTACACCGCCTGAAATTATTTTCTGTTTTTAGCAACAATTTTATCGTTTTCTTCTTTTGATCGTCTCTGAACGGTTTCAGCGACCATCATACGTGCCATAACTTTTTCATTGCTGTAAACGTTGTTGAGAATAAGCATCTGAATAGCACTGAGAATATTCTGGAATATCCAGTAAAGACCGATACCTGCCGGGAAGAGGAATGCGAAGTAAACGGACATTAAAGGCATCATAAATGTCATACAACCTGAAGTTGGATTTTTTGCCATTTCAGGATTTGTACGTTTTTGTTTGATAAAAGTGATAAGTCCTGTCAAAAGAGCAGTAATTCCTGAAAGGAGAGGGATGAGAAGTAAAAGTTTTGCTCCTTCGTCTGAACTTGCCCAATTTTTGAATGTACTCCAAGTCGGAGTGTTTCCGAGAGGTACTCCTAAAAATCTGAACTTGTCTATGAAAACATTAAGAGATTCAAGAGCGCCTTTGTCAGTCACAACATGACTGATTTCTTTGAAGTGTTCGATAATTGTAAGTTCGATACGTCTGTCTGCAAGCATTGCTGAGGTGATAGATTTATCTGTTTCAGCCAATTTTTTAACAGCATCTGCAAGAGAAGCCAAAATGTTTGAATCAAGTCTTAAAACATATTTTAATGGGCTGTAAATAACTTCGTAAAGAACATAGATGATAGGAAGCTGAATAAGAAGTGGTAAACACCCTGCGTTCATCGGGTTGTAGCCGTCACGCTGATAAAGGGCTTGAGTTTCTTCCTGAATTTTCTTTTGATCACCGGCAAATTTTGCCTGGATTCTTCTGATTTTGGGCTGAAGTCTTTGTTGCTTGGCCATTCCTTTTTGCTGAGAAATAGAAGATGGAAGAAGCAAAATCTTAAACACTATTGCGAAAAGGCAAAGTGCCAGAACATAGTTTCCTCCGATTTCATAAAAAACTCTGAGCAACCAAGCAAATGGAGATATAATATAGTCCCAAAAGCTCATTTTAAGTAACATTATTTTTTATCCTCCGTGGATTTTCTTTTTTTGGGAGGTACGGGATCTAACCCTCCGGGGAAAAGGGGATTGCACCGCATAAGTCTGCAAAACGCCAACAATCCTCCCTTGAAGGCACCGTGAATTTCAATAGCTTCAAGTGCATATTGGGAACAAGTAGGATAAAACCTACAACGGGGAGAAAAATGAGGCGATATTCTCTTTTGATAGAACTTGATTGCAGATATAAATAGTTTTTTCATTGTTTGATTACCCCGGCAGTTTTCAGATGTTCAAACATAACTTTTTCGACGATTTGACTTTTAAGATATTTTGTTTTGCCTCTTGCGACAAAAATAATATCATAGCCGTCATCAATCTGATTAATAATCGAATATAAAGCGGCCCTGATAACACGTCGAGATCGGTTTCTTTGAACAGAATTACCGATTTTTTTACCGGCAGTTATGCCAAAACGGTTGTAACCGAGATGATTTTTCATCACATAAGTGACTAAGGCTTTGTCGGGAAAAGATTTTCCTCTGGCATATATGCGTCGGAAATCACTGTTTTGATTCAAAGCAACAGGTTTAGACAAAGTAATAACCATCCATTCTGAAGCGTTTCAAATTAATATGAAAGCTGTTTTCTGCCCTTAGCTCTGCGACGAGCGAGAACCTTGCGGCCATTTCTGTCGGACATTCTTTTACGGAATCCGTGTTCCATTTTTCTGTGACGTTTTTTAGGCTGATAAGTTCTTTTCATTTCAAATACCCTCCAATCCGAAATTTTAGTTATTATAATCAATTAAAAATAATTGAAAAAATGACCTGAAAAAAATATAATTTCTCAGTCTGACAATTTTATATTATATAATACAAATGCACAAAATGTCAACACTTTTTTCAGTTTTAAATGTAATTATTTTTGTATAAATACTTTATAGAAAATAAAAAACAAACAAAAACAACCGAATGCTGTCGGCATCCGGTTGTTTAAATCGGTTTAGTAAAAACTTTTATTCAGCGAAACCTGTTTCAACGAGAGCAACAAGTTCATTAACTGCCTGTTCTTCGTCCGGACCACCGGCGATGATACGGATATCAGTTCCACCCATAATTCCGAGAGAAAGAACGCCTAAAAGACTTTTAGCGTTGATTCTTCTTTCGTCTTTTTCTACCCATATAGATGATTTGAATTCATTTGCTTTCTGAATAAAGAAAGTTGCCGGACGAGCGTGAAGCCCAACTTGATTTTGTACTGTTACATCTTTTACAAACATATCAATATCTCCCACAAAAAAATATGTAAAACCGATGTTTACGAATAAATTATACCACAAAACTTGTCCCCGTCAATGGAGTTTTAAAAACTTCATATAGAAAAACAAAGTATGACTTTTTAATTTAACAATCTTTGGTTAAATTGCATATTTACTTTTATAATTTTTTGTTACATTCAACATAAATAAGATCAGAAAAACAAAAAATGTAAATATAGTCTGTAATATATAGTTTTATCTTTTATTTTTATTATATTCTGATAAAAGAAAATTGTAAACTCTTGTAAAAATAAAATAATGATGATATAATAAAAAATCGTAATAAATATATGAAGGTGAAAAATTTGAAACAAAGACAGGATTTAAGAAACGTTGCTATTATTGCTCACGTTGACCACGGCAAGACAACTCTGGTTGATGAAATGCTCAAACAGAGCGGAACTTTCAGGGACAATGAGCAAGTACAAGACAGAGTAATGGACTCAAATGACCTCGAAAGAGAACGAGGCATTACTATTTTATCCAAAAACACATCTGTTCATTACAAAGATGTAAAAATAAATATTGTTGACACTCCGGGACACGCCGATTTTGGTGGCGAAGTTGAACGAATTTTAATGATGGTTGACGGAGTTCTTCTTCTGGTTGACGCATTTGAGGGTTGTATGCCTCAGACAAGATTTGTTTTGAAAAAAGCATTGAATCTCAACAAAAAGGTTTTGGTTGTTGTCAATAAAATTGACAGACAGGGTGCAAGACCGGAGGAAGTTATTGACGAAGTTCTTGATTTGTTTATTGAACTTGGTGCAAGTGAAGAACAAATTGAATTTCCTGTTATTTACGCTTCTGCAAGAGATGGTTTGTGACTCTTCACAATCTCAATAAAGTATCTTAACTCACCCTCAATCTCATGTTTTAACTTAAAGGCGTCTTTAGCATGGTCATGTTCAGAAGGGTTCAAAGCCTTGAACTCA
>JAFOEP010000040.1 GCA_017380115.1 Clostridia bacterium
CCTGATGATTTTGGATTGTAAAAGGGAGCAGCGTATATTGCCTTTGTGCACAATTTGTCTTTTGACCTTAGCAGATACGCAACTGCAAACTGATCATCAATTTCATTATATGTATCTGTATCAAGAACTACATCTACTGAACCTACAGGCACTTTCAAATTGTTAATTCGTTGCTTTAATGTCATATTTTTTATCTCCTTTTTCTATATTCCAGCGGATTCACCTTGTACTTTTCCTTGAAGAGTTTTCGGAAATAGCCTTCGTTTCGATATCCGCATTTTTGTATTATTTCGCTAATCGGTGCATTTGTATCTCTCAATTGCTCTGCAGCAAAAGCAACGCGCTTTTTGTGCAGATACTCTTTAAAGCTAAACCCTGTTAGCTTTTTTATAAGACTTCCCGTATAAACTATTGAATATCCAAGTTCATCAGAAATATCCGATAAGGTCACGGACGAAATATTATCCGTGATACATTTCTCCACTCGCCTCATAAGCCGATTAGAATCAAAGTCGATTTTCCTAACATTCATAGAATCTATAAGCTTATCAACCTCTGCAGCAACAGGAATTGAAGTGGCCGCACCGGACCTTGACACTGTTATAGCAGAGGCACACGAAGCTCTTTTTAGTGCATTCGCAATACTATCTCCTCTTGATACAGATGACACAAAATAACCTGTAAATGTATCTCCGGCGGCAGTAGTATCAACTGCAGTCACTTCATAAATAGGATGATAAATTATTTCGTTTTCCCCCTGATAAACACAACCGTTTTTGCCAAGTGTGATAATGACACGAAGTGCAGGATAGTTTGTCTTAAAGAATTCAAGGCTTTCCTCAATGTCATCAAATCCCGAAATTGCTTTAGCCTCCACTTCATTGATCATAATATAAGACAACATATTAAAATTGAGCTTGAATATAGTCTCATTTATCGGTGACGGGTTTAAAACAATGCACATTTCTTTTTCATACGCCCTGTTAACAATATACTCAAGATTGCTAATTTCATTTTGCAAAAGGATGATATCATCCTTTTCAAAATGTGAAAGTGTATTGTCAACATCTGTCTTAGTTATCATCGTATTCGAGCCGGAGTTAATAAAAATTGAGTTTTCCCCATCCGCAGCCACTTGAATAACAGCGTGGCCATTCTTTTCACGAACTTTTTTTATGTATGATATATCAACACCGTTATCTTTTAATATATCCGTAAGCAATGTGCCGTCAACTCCAACACATCCCGCGTGATAAACAAAACTCCCCGAGCGTGCAAGCGCTATTGACTGATTAAGACCTTTTCCTCCCGGGAAAATATTAAACCCGCTAGCGTGCAAAGTCTCCCCTGCTCTTGCGATGTGTGCTAAAGAATATACATAATCAATGTTACAGGAACCAAAATTCAATATCTTCATAATTAACCTCCTGTATTAATTATATATTTTTTGACAGCAATTAACAAGAACTTTTTGCAATACAAAACAGACCGAAAACAATATTGACAGCGTCACACAATTCTTCAAAGAGAGGTGTGACGCTGTCAATTATGAGACCTCTTTTAGTCCATTATTATCAGCCACGCTTTGAGCAGTCTCTAACATATTTTCGGCAAAAATAGCGTAACCCTGCGTCGGATCATTTATAAACACATGGGTCACAGCACCAACGAGCATTCCATTTTGTATGATCGGTGTTCCGCTCATCCCTTGAACAATTCCGCCTGTTACAGCCAACAATTTTTCATCTTTAACTTTAATTACCATATTTCTGACATTATTACCACTTTTAAAAATCTTTACTATTTCAATATCATAATATTTTGGATTGCCCGAATCAACAGTCGACAATATCTGTGCTTTGCCGGTCTGAATTTCAGAAGACAAAGCGACAGGAAAAACAGGAGCATTTTTATCGTAATCATTCAACATTCCGTAAATTCCCGTATTACCGTTATATAAAAGTTCTCCTATTGAACCGCCGCTGAAAACACCGCACAATTCACCCGGTGTTCCGCTTTTGCCTTTGTAACAGCCTTTAACCTGTGCTTCAACTGCATCACCATTTGAAATCGGCATCTCAAATCCGGTATCAACATCACATACTGCATGTCCGAGTCCCCCAAACATACCAGTGTCACGGTCATAAAAGGTCATTGTTCCGATACCGGCCGTACTATCACGAACCCATAATCCAACCTTATATTTGCCGTCAAGTTTACTGACAACGGGTTTAATTGTTGCGTTTTTTTCCTTGCCGTCTCTCAGATAAACTATTTTAATGCTTTTACCGTTACTTGATCTGACTGCCTCAGAAAGAGCAGACGAGGAATCAATTTTTTTGTCGTTGACCTGTTTGATAATATCACCCGGTTTCAAGCCAGCTTCTTTTCCGGGAGATATTGAATCACCATCGGTTTCAATTTGCTGATTCGACACTATCATTACTCCGTCGGTATACATTCTTATTCCGAAAACCTTACCCGAAATGGTCACATACTTTCTTTTGTTCATGGTGACCTTCGTTTTTTTGACCGGAATAGCGTCGAAAAGTTTAATATTCATCTCATAGTTGCTGGATGTATGAGATAAAATTTCGTTCCCGTCTTTTTCCTTACTGTTTGAGATTACATAGGTGAAAATTGCATTTGAAGAAATATCAGTTGAGTTTGACAGATTGATTTCGTCGGGTATAGACATCTGAGCATATCCCAAAAGCATAAAAATCAGAATGCTGAAAACAAAACTTAAAAGATAAATTCTTCTTATTAACTTTTGCATTTTTCACCTCCGTTTTTTGCGATTTTTCATCGCAATAATAATTTGTGATTTTATTTGAATTTTATCAGAGGTTTTATATGGGAAAAAGAAAGAGCAACAATTTAAACGCCGATGCTCGGCGAAATTGCTGCTCTGATTTTTTGTTTTAACTTTTTTGCTTGTTAAAAGTAAGAATCTGTCCGTCTTCAAGATTTTTAAGACATAAAATTCCTTTTTTTATTTCGTAAGAATATTTTTTTGTTAATTTTTTGTTGTAATAATTAACAGTTATTGAAATTGTTTTTTCTTTTTTGTCAATAGAGTATTGTCCGTCGAATTTTCCGCTGTGTTGTGTTTCAATGACAGGTATAGATGCGTTTTTAAATTCGGCAATCAACAGCCCGTTTCTTTCAAAACTATATGAAAAACTTTCTTCTCTGCAAGCCCACGTTTTTAATTTTGGGTTGTGAATTGCAAAGTCTATCAAAAATATCGAACCTGCAACAATCAATCCCAGAACAACAACACTAAGAGAAGAAAATAATGCTATTCTTCTTTTTTGTTTTTTGCTATATTTCATAATTTCACCGTTAAATTTTATTTGTCTGTTTTTTCATCACGATTTTTAACAACTTTAAGCCTTGCAAAACTTTCGCGTTCGTTTTCATCAAGTGCTTCGGTTATATATTTAATCGTGTCTTCATATCTCGGAATAACAATATTTCTCAATGCGTTGGCTCTTTTCTGAGTTTTTTTGATTGAGTCAGCAAGGCGATAAACACTGCTTTCAATTTCTGCAAGTTCAATAACAAGGCTCTTAACCTTATTGAATTTCAAATATGCTTCATCAAGCTCACAGCAGGTGGATTCCATTCCGTAAAACGGAATCGTTTCGCTCTCTTCAATTGTAATTTTGGGTATTTCTATTCCCATAACACTATAATACTCTATTTTTACGCTTTCTTCAACAGGTATTGACAAAGAAAATCCGCCAAATAATCCCATTGCTATATTTGCTTTCTCCAAAGCATCATAAGCTTGTGCATAAGTCCTGGAAATTTTTGACTGAATTTCCTTTGCTTTATCAATCTTCATCATCATTTCACGAACGAGGATATTACGTTTTCTGTCAAGAAATTCCCAGCCTGTTTTTGTCAATTCAAGCGACTTTTTTGTGCTGATCAAATTGCTTTTTGTCGGAAAAACTTTCTGAGCCATAATTATCCTCCTTTTCGTAAAATAAATTTTTTTAATTAATTAGTTTTCAATATAATGTTTTTTCAGAATTTCTTCATCAACACGGTCAAGCTCTTTTTTCGGTAACATTGAAAGCAGCTCCCAACCCAAATCAAGAGTTTCTTCTATTGTTCTGTTTTCATAAAAGCCCTGGTTGATAAATCTCGTCTCAAATTCTTTGCCGAATTTGATATACATTTTATCAGTTTCGGACAGCTCATCTTCACCGATAACTCCTGCAAGAGATTTTGCATCCTGTACTTTTGCATAAACTGCAAAAAGCTGGTTTGACAATGCGCTGTGGTCATCTCTTGTATATCCCTCACCGATACCGTCTTTCATCAGACGTGAAAGTGATGCAAGTATACCTATCGGCGGATAAACTCCCTTGTAGTCAAGAGACCTGTCAAGAACAATCTGTCCTTCTGTGATATATCCCGTCAGGTCGGGAATCGGGTTGGTTATATCATCATTGGGCATCGTTAAAATAGGAATCTGCGTAACGGAGCCTTTTGAATCTTTTATTATTCCTGCCCTTTCATAAAGTGACGCAAAATCTGAATACAGATATCCCGGATATCCTTTTCTTCCCGGAATTTCACCTTTTGATGAACTGAATTCTCGCAACGCTTCTGCATAAGAAGTCATATCCGTCATAACAACAAGAATTTGTTTGTTAAGCTCGTATGCAAGATATTCTGCCGCCGTCAACGCACATCTTGGGGTTATAATTCTTTCGATAATCGGGTCATTTGAAAGATTGAGAAACATAACAACTCTGTTGAGTACGTTTGCTTCTTCAAAGCTTCTTCTGAAATATTCAGCAACGTCATTTTTTACTCCCATTGCCGCAAAAACAATTGCAAAATCGTCGTTGTCGGCAACAGATGCCTGACGCACAATCTGAACGGCAAGTTCATTATGTTTCATACCGGAGCCCGAAAAAATCGGAAGCTTCTGACCTCTGATAAGCGTTGTCAGAGCATCAATTGAAGATATGCCCGTGTTTATATAGTTTCTCGGATAAACTCTTGAAACAGGGTTTATCGGTGCGCCGTTGACATCCTTATGGCAAGTAGGATAAATCTCACCGAGTGAATCAATCGGTCTGCCAAGTCCGTCAAAAATTCTTCCGAGAATTTCAGGTGACAAAGCAATTTCCATCGGTTTTCCTGTCTTGCGTGTTTTCACATTTGTCATGGATATTCCACGAGTGCCCTCAAAAACCTGCACCACAACTTTATCGCCATCAATTTTTACTATTCTTCCGATTTTCTTGGTTGAATCATTTAATTCAATTTCAACCATTTCCTCATACTGAGGATTTTCAACGCCTTCCAACACCACAAGTGAGCCGTTGATTTGTTTTAAACCTTTTTGTTTAATTTCCATTTGTCAGCCCACCTCATTCCCTGAAAAATGTTTCAAGTTTTGAATCAATTTCATTGATATATTCATCAAACATTTCAAGCTTATCGTTTGGAATATCATATTTCATCTTAACCGCTTTATCAAACAATCCTGTTGAAAGTATGTTTGAAATCGGTATTTGTTTTGAAATGATTTTCATTGATTTTTTGTAAAGATGAAGAATAACCTGCATCATTTTCATCTGCTTTTCAAGCGACACAAATGTGTCATCTTTGTGGAAAGCGTTCTGTTGAAGAAATCCTACTCTGATTAATCTTGCTATTTCGAGAGTCAATTTCTGGTCATCAGGCAACATATCGGAGCCAACCAGATTAACTATTTCAAGCAGTCCGTTTTCTTCAAGCAGAATCTCGCAGATTTTATCTCTGTTTTTTATAAATTCAACGCTGACATTTTCATCATACCAGCCTTTTAATTCTCCAAGATATTCACTATAGCTGTCATTCCAATTTATTGCAGGATAATGACGAGCATAAGCAAGTGATTTGTCAAGCGCCCAGAAGCAACGTGTAAATCTTTTCGTGTTCTGTGTTACAGGTTCAGAAAAGTCTGAGCCCTGCGGAGAAACTGCACCGATAAGTGTGACTGAGCCTTCTTCTCCGCACAACGTTTCAACATAACCTGCTCTTTCGTAAAACTCGGAAAGTCTTGACGGCAGATAAGCAGGGAATCCTTCGTCGGCAGGCATTTCTTCAAGTCGACCGGAAATTTCTCTCAATGCTTCTGCCCAACGTGAAGTTGAGTCTGCCATCAACGCAGTATGGTATCCCATATCACGATAGTATTCTGCAATAGTAATTCCCGTATAGATTGACGCTTCTCTCGCCGCAACAGGCATATTTGATGTGTTTGCAATAAGCACAGTTCTGTCTGTCAACGGTTTGCCCGTTCTTGGGTCAATAAGTTCGCTGAATTCCTGCAAAGCCTGTGTCATTTCGTTTCCACGTTCTCCGCAACCTACATATATAATTATGTCTGCATCGCACCATTTTGCAAGCTGATGCTGTGTCATTGTTTTTCCTGTTCCGAATCCTCCGGGAATTGCCGCAGCTCCTCCCTTTGCAACAGGGAACAAGGTGTCAATAACTCTTTGTCCCGTGATTAACGGCTTAACAACGCCCATACGTTTCTTTGTCGGTCTTGGGCTTCTGATTGGCCATTTCTGGCACAATGTAAGACAGTATTCCATACCGTTGTCAAGCTTTAATTTTACTATTGTATCGTTCACGCAATACTGGCCGTCCTGATGACATTCAATGACTTTTCCCCTGATATATGGAGGCACCATCATTTTGTGCAGTATCACAGGACTTTCCTGACAATGAGCATAAACCTGCCCGCTTTCAAGAAAATCTCCTTCTTTGACGTCAATTGTTACGTCCCATTTTTTTTGCGTATCAATCGCATCAACGCTTGCACCCTTTCCGATGAATGCACCGGAGGTTTCTTCAATAGCTGAAAGAGGACGTTGTATTCCGTCAAAAATATTTCTTATAATTCCCGGGCCAAGCACAAGGCTCAACATATTACCTGTTGATTCAACTTTTTCGCCCGGCATCAATCCCGTTGTTTCCTCATAAACCTGTATCGTTGTGCAATCATCTTCAAGCTTGATCACTTCACCAATAAGACGCTTTTCACCGACATATACCATTTCCATCATGCTTAATTCGGTTTTGCCCTTTATCGTGACGACGGGACCGTTAATACCATATATTACATTTTTATTTTCAGGCATTTCTTTCACCTCATAATTCTGATCAGACGATAGTGAGTCCCGAATTGTTTCTGAACCATTCCTGTTCGTTTTCAAGTCTGTTTTCAAGCGTATCATCTGCTGTCTGCAAATCTGTTGACGCTTTCAACCCACCAAGAACAATATCATTTGTAGTCTGAATCTGACATTCCCTTCCGACAGCAACCTTTATTTCATCTGCCAGAGAAGAATCTTCCTGTCTGATAAAAACACAAAGATTATTTCCTTTAAGAATCCTGCCTATATTCTCAGCACTTTTCAAAACAAAACTTTTATATTCCTGAGACTTGACAAACTCTTTGATTTTCTTTTCAACTTTCATAAAAATTTCTTGCTGAATAGAGTTTCTTTTTTCAATCAGTTGAACCTTTTTTCTGTTTTCAGACTCTGCTGTTTTTTTGTTGTTTTCACTTTGAAGCTTTTTAATTTCGTGTTCTATTCTTTGTTGATATTCCAAATTAAGTTTCTCAGAAGCAGAAATAATTTTTTCTTTCTTTTCCATTTCTGCATCCAACTTAATTTTTTCACATTCTTCATCTGCATCTTTGTTTATTGCCTCAATAAACTGCGCAAGATTTTTATATTCGGTTTTGGCCAAATCATAAACCTTCTTTCATTCAAAAAACTGCCGATTAAATTTTAATGCCCATCGCTTCTCTTACATATCGGGTAATAGAATCGCTTTCTTCCTCACAGTTTTCACTGTCGGGCACTTCTACCACAAGAGGCAGATTTTTTTCTTTCAATTTGTCGACAAACTTTCTGTTTTTTTCAACCAAAGATTTCGTAATCATAAGAATTGCAATATCCTCAAACGAGTTTGAGCTTACAAATTTTTCAAGCTCAATTCCGCTTTTGATCATACTGCCTTCAATACCTGCAAGACGCATTCCGGCAAGTGTGTCGGTTTTGTCGCTTAAAATATACATTCTCATAATTGTAATACCTTTTACAGATTTGAAAGAATCAGGATTGAAATAACAACTCCGTAAAGAGCAATAGATTCACCCAATGCAACGAAAATAATTGCTTTACCGAATGCTTTCGGGTTTTCACTTGTTGCTGAAATTGCTGACGGTGCACCTGCTGCAACAGCAATACCACCACCGATACCTGCAAGACCTGTTGCAAGACCTGCTGCAAGAAGTCCTATGCCGTGAGATGAACCTTTTTCTTGCTTCTGAGTTTCTTCCTGTGCTTCCTCTGCTGCCTGTGTTGCAACCTGCTCAGTAGCCTGCTGAGCGTCATTTTCAGTTGCAAATGCAGTGATTGTGAAAATTGATGCCATCAGAAGAACAACTGCAAATGAAGCAAGATTGATTCTGAAAGCTCTTTTCATAGGTCTGCCTTCAAAATGTTTTTTAATTGATACAAAGGCTGAACCCATTATAATTATTGTGCCGATAACAAGAAGTGTTACGATAATTGCTGTTTTCATAATTTTTTCCTCCAAAATTTATGTTTTATTTTTTATATTCTCTGAGATTTACACCGTTAAACGGTCTGCCGTCTCCCTCATAAAAACGACTGAACATTTCATAAAATTCAAGACGCATTGCCTGTATTCCCGTAAGCAATCCTTCCAACGCAATAACAAGTGCGTTTCCGAGAATTATTACAAAAATATTTTTGCTTTCTCCTGCAAGGTTGAACACAACCATCATCATACCTGCGTGAACAAGAACAAACGCGCCCACTCGCAAAAATGATACCGTGTTACTTGCATAGGACAAAACATATTCAAGAAGTTCAAATATATTTTGCATTATAAAATCGCTCACGCTTTCAGGCTTCCAATCGGGTTTCCTGTCGGCAAGTTTTATGAGTATTTCTTTCATAAACAATATCACTGCGCCCACAGCCAATATACAGACTGATAATTTTATAGGTATAATCGCCTTTTTGCTCATAAAGTTTACGGCAAGATTTACTGCCGACAAATAGAACAGAAGTCCCGCTATACCGTTTTGGCTGAATATCGCTTCGCCGATGCTTTTGCGTTTAAAGC
The DNA here is from genome assembly GCA_017380115.1 of Clostridia bacterium. Lineage (GTDB taxonomy): Bacteria > Bacillota > Clostridia > Oscillospirales > Acutalibacteraceae > SIG575. Next base: position 9,190 of record JAFOEP010000040.1, read on the forward strand.
TTGCGTAAATATTAATTATAATTGAAATCGCCACAAGCACTATTCCGATTGATATTGCAAAAATCAAAATAGTATTTACATTTTCCAGCACCGATATCGGTTTGCCTTTCATTCCTACCGCCTTATATAACGGGTCAAGCAATTCTTCATATCCGAAGACCGAGCCGTATACAAGGCCAAAAAACATTGCAGATATTCCGCAAGGTATCAGTGCTTTGCCAAGCGCCATTTTCTTGAACTTCCACATCAACATACCGACAATCATAAGAACAAGTCCCTGCCCTAAATCGCCGAACATTATTCCGAACATCAGCATATATGTCACCGCAACGAAACTTGTTATATCAACATCGTTATAGCTCGGAAGTCCGTACATATCAATGAAAAACTCAAAAGGTCTTGCAATTTTAAGATTTTTGAGTTTTGTCGGTGGTGTTGTCGTTGTGTCTTCTTCCGGTTTGCTGAATTGAACATCAACATCTTCAATTCTGTTGACAAGAAACTTGAATTCTTTTGTGTGTTTTTTTACAACCCATCCGACAAGGAAGAAATAACCTTCACTGACAACTGCATGTCTTTTTATTTCCATCATCGCATCGTTTGCACAAAGAACAGAATAAATATTGTTACACTGTTCACGATTTTCTTCCCAGAATTTTTTGATGTCCTCATCAATCTCCCGGATTTGTTCGTCAATTATTTCAATGTCTTTTTTCAGGTTTTCAATAATTTCTGACGGTGTACCTGCAGCTCCCGGCATTTCAACCGTTTCAAAATGCAGACTTGCAAACAACCTGTCTGTTTCCTTTGATTTTTCTACCGGAGTGAAATATGCTCCCCAAACACTTGTGTTGTCCTCACTGCTGGGCAAAAACAGATAATACGGATTGTTCGATATGTCATCAGAATTATGTGACTCTCTTTC
>JAFOEP010000041.1 GCA_017380115.1 Clostridia bacterium
TGTTCAATTCTCTTTGAATTGTTCTGACTTCTTCTCCCCCGCTTCCGAGTCTTAATGGTGTGCCCGGATAAGATTCAACATTTGTTCTTACAGGAGCATTGTTTACAATTCCTACATTTCCGTAATAATTTTTCAATATGTTAAAGGGAGTATATCCTCTTTCTGCAAGTGTTACTGTTCCCCACTGCGACAATCCTTTGCAGGTCGTTCCTCTTCCGCTGCAATATTGAGTGAAATATGGTTGTACCTGCCCTTCTTTGACAACATAACTATCAAAAATATCATCAACTATTCTTGAAATGGGTTTAAATATTTCTCTTCCGCTTACATACGATTGGTCAAATTGTGTTGAGCTTGTTATATCAAAAGGATATCCTCTTGTGCGATAGTATTCTGTATACACTCTGTTCAATGCATAAGTTATAATTGCATAAATGTTTGCCCTGAGCGCTGCTTCCGGCCAAGTAGGATAAATTTCACTTGATGCTACATTTTTTATATAATCAATAAAATCTACAGTAACATCTCTTGCAGGAGCTGACGGTGCTCCAAGATGAACTGTTATTGTTTTTGGTATAAAAGGTTGAGTTGCCATATTATCATCTCCTTATAAATCAGTAGGTTCAGCTGTATTAATTACGATAGAGTCAACATTTCCTCCGGATTGAGAAACAGGTACAAGGTTGACTGTCTGGTCTGATTCAACTGATGGAAAAATCGGGAGATTTTTATATATCATTGTTATAAATCCATCTTTTCTGACGGTCAGAGTATACGTTGCATACGGCTCTCTGTCACTGAATTCTTCCGAATATTCCTTTGAAGGTGCGTTCAATTTTACAGGCCCGTAGGTTCCGCTTTCGTCTGTTTTACCTGTATGTATTACATAATCCCCACTTGTTAATTCCTTTTTTATTTCAATGTCTGCACCATTTGCAGGAAATGTTTCATTCGCAACAAAAGCTCTTACTATGAGCGTACCTGTTTCAGGATTATCTGCAACAAATTCATCGTAAGTATTATATTGTTTTTCTGTTCTTCCTGCGTTATATCCCGTGACATTTGTGCCTTCAAGAGATGTTATATCATCGTCAAATTCATTTTCGTTTACTCTTCTGTTGATCGCCTGGTCATTAACCGATACTCTGTCAGTCATCTGCACAATGCTGGGCGAAATTACCGGTTGAGCATCAACTTCTGACAAGTCACTAACCTCAATTGTGTCGTTAATTCTATCTTCCTGAATATCATCATCTTCTTTATTAAACACTTCTTTTGATATGATATTATTTTGGTTGTTTCTTGAAAACTCAATCAGTTCTTTTTTATACTTCTCTATCATTTCGCTTATTGACAAATCTTTCATAATGATACCTCCACAAAAATTCTATTACTATAATATTTTTTATTTTTTCTTTTGACACATTAATTTGACAGAATCATGCAATTATAGTAATATAATTAAAAAAACGAGGAATTTTATGAGCCTTGATTTATCAAAGTTAAATATACTTTTAAAAAAAGAAAATCTCGACTATTCTGTGTTTAATTTTGAACAGATTGACTCGACAAATAATTATGCCAAACAATATATGAAAAATTGTTCTCAAAGCCAAAAATGCATATTTATTGCCGATTCTCAGACTGAAGGAAAAGGCAGAATGGGTCGTACTTTTATTTCCCCTGATAACAAAGGGTTATATATGACAATCGCTTTTTCTGAGTTTGATTTTAACAATATAAATATCCTGACCGTACTTGCAGCAACAGCCGTTGCTCAGAGTCTTGATGAATTATGCAAAACGGACTTTAAAATTAAATGGGTAAATGATATTTTATTAAACAACAAAAAGATATGTGGTATTTTATCAGAATCAAGCATTGACGCTTTGAATAGAAAAGTTAATTATGCCGTTGTCGGAATCGGAATAAATCTTTTTGGAAATGAGTTAAACCCTGAAATTTCAAACATAGCTTCAACTGTTGAAAAAGAGACAAATATTAAACTTGATATTGAAAACCTTATTGTTAATATTATTAAAAAAACAGAATATTTTATTTCATTGTTACCAAACAAAAACTTTATTGATTGCTATAAAAACAAGTCAACAGTAATAGGCAAAAAAATTATTATTAACAA
>JAFOEP010000042.1 GCA_017380115.1 Clostridia bacterium
ATGTTCATTTTGATTGGATATCTTATGTAATCAGAATACTTTTTAACAAGATGCATCAAAGTGTATTCATCAAGATAATCGCTGTAATGTTCATCTTCTGTATCATCTTTAAGCTTTAATGTGATAATAGTTCCGTGCGTGTCTTTTTCGGCTTCGCTGATTGTGTAGCCATCTGCACCGGTCGAATACCATCTATAAGTACTGCTTTCACCAAACTTTTTGGAAACCACATTAATACTTTCGGAAACCATAAAAGCTGAATAAAAGCCAACACCAAATTGACCAATTATATCAATATCTTCAAGGTCTTTGTTTTCTTGCTTAAAATTCAAGGAACCACTTTTTGCGATTGTACCAAGGTTGTTTTCCAATTCTTCTTTTGACATACCACAACCGTTGTCGGTAATCGTAATTGTAGCATTTTCTTTGTCTGTTTCGATTCGGATATAAAAATCATCTCTGCTCAGACCGAGTCCTTCGTTGGAAAGGGAGTGATAATAGAGTTTGTCTATCGCATCACTTGCGTTTGAAATGATTTCCCTAAGGAAAATTTCTTTGTTGGTATAAATTGAGTTAATCATCAAATCAAGAAGTCTTTTTGATTCTGCTTTAAATTGCTTTTTTGACATTTGCTTCACCTTTTACATCAAATTAGCACTCTTTTCCAACGAGTGCTAAAAATTAATATAACTTACATTTGTTAAACAATATTATGCAAATTATGAATAAATTGTAAACGATTATTCAAATTTGTTAAAAAAGTTTTCGGTTGTGCAATTCCCTGAGCGATTAAATCTGCCTATTTTGAAAAGCCACTCCGTGTTTTCCAAATCAATTTCATTAACCACTTCGTGACAAATAAACGCAGCTTTAAAACCAAGCTCTTTAAGGACTGCAGATGAGTCTTTTGAATAGCTTCCGAATGGATATGTAAAAGTTGTAGGCTTGTATCCTGATTTTTCAAAAATTTTGTTCTGCATTTTTTCTAAATCTTTGCTCAATGATTTTCTGTAAGTGTCGTAATCTTCACCGATACATTGAGCTGCACCTTTTCTTTCAGAAGTAATCTGGTGCATGTCATATGAATGGTTTTGAATTTCAACGTATTTTTCTTTTGTTAATGAAGCAATCTCATTCCAATCAAGGTAAGCATAATTGACGTTATGGTCATTTTCTTCTTCGGTTAAGTCCGCATAAGAGCCAACAACTGACGCAACGCAACACATGTTGTATTTTTTCATTAATGGCAAAACGTATTCTTTTATACTGACAAAACCGTCATCAAAGGTTATCATAATAGGCTTTCCCGGTATTTCTTTGCCGTTATATATGTGGTCTAATAGTTGATTTATTGTGATAGTTTCATAACCGTTCTCTTTAATATACTTTAAATCGTCTTCAAGCTGTTGTGTGCTGACACAATATCTCCTTATTTTTGAATTTCTTTGAGTAACCTGATGATACATAATAATGGGAAGCTTTATGTTTTCATTTTTTGCAGCAATGGATTTTTTTACCGGAGAAAGTTGGATCAATATTGCAAGAGTAATTAAAAAAATAAAAAGAATAAATTTATGTGTTTTGTCAATTTTTATCGTCAAAAAAATCACCTCCGTTTATATGTATGAGAAACGGAGGTGAGGATATTCATTTGATTAGAAATCAGGATAAAAGAAAGATTTTGAATAGTTGATTGTTTCTTCCCAATCAACAAGAAGAACATCTGAATTGTCAACGTTAATTAAATCAGAAGATTTGTCCGGAATAACAGTTTCTTCAATGTTCCAGGACAAGTATTTTGTAATCTTGGTTGATTGTGATAAAATTTCGGTTTTTGTCAGGTTGGTCGTAACGCAGGGAAGAAGTTCGTCAATTATTTCAATTCCTTGAGAAAGCGTAAGGGATTTAACGTTTTCAAAAATTGCTTTAACAACTTTTCTCTGACGACCTGTTCTTTCTCTGTCTGAGTCTATGTATCTCAGACGAGCAAACATCAATGCGCTTTCGCCATCGAGATGATAAGTACCGGCACCTTTATAAGTGAATGAAGAATAGACTTTAGCACTGTTTAAAGATTTTCTGACGCCCAGTGCTTCTTTGTCGGTAAGATAAATATCGATTCCATCAAATATGTCAACAATTTTCTTGAATGCTTCAAAGTCAATGCTGATATATCTGTCTATTTTAATTTTGTAGTTGTTTTCAATTGTGTCAATTAATAATTGAGGACCACCGTAAGCGTAAGCGGCATTTAAACGTGTACTTTTATGATCTTTGATTTTAACATATACAGCTCTCGAAAGGGAAGCAAGTCTGACTGTGTTATCGTTATTGTTTACAGAAAGAATCATCATAGTGTCTGAACGGGGATAATACATTTTTGAATCGCCTCGGTCAATACCACAAATGAGATAGTTAGTGACATTTTCCTGAAAATAAACGCCTTTGTTATGGAAGTTTTCTTCTGCTTCTTTTTCGGCGTAATTGTATTCGTCGGGTAATTCAATTGAATCTTCAAAATCAGGATTAATCTGCAATGATTCTTCAAATTCAATTTTGTTCAGAACATTGTTTACTAATGCAGCACCACCAATACAAACAACAAGTATAAAACAAATTAAAACAATAATAATGTTTCTTGTTGTGTGCTTTTTCTTGTGAGTGTGTTTATGATGAGAATTATGAGAGTGGTGGGAGTGGTTTTCAAAATTCTCCTCAATTTCAATTTCTCTTTTATTCATTGATTTTTACCTCTTATAACTTATTTATATTATTTTATCATAATTGTTTTTTTAATGCAAGAATTGATATAATATAAAATGTGGGTAAAACTTGAAATTTATGGTTACTTATTGTATAATAAAATAGAAAGAATAGGTGAAGATAATTGAGTAGTACACAAAATGTTGCGGAAATACTGTTAAATCTCGCAAAAGATATCAGTATATCAGGCAATGAAAAAAGTTTTACAGATAAAATAAAAAGTTATTTTGCAAACGAAGAAATGAACTGTGACGCATTGAATTCATTAAGAGTTCAGACATACGGCACGGGTAAATTTAAGTTTCTTCTTGATGCTCATATTGACCAGATCGGATTGATTGTGACTGATATTACCGAAAACGGTTTTATTAAAGTGGCTTCAATTGGTGGGGTTGATTCCAGAATATTATCTTCATGCGATGTTTTGATTAAATCAAGGGGAAAAGATTATAAAGGCGTTGTTTCCTCTATACCACCTCATTTGTCCGAAAGAAAAGAAGGTACGGCAAGTGAAGTGTCTGATTTGTTGATAGACATAGGATTGTCTAAAACGGAAGCCGAAAAAGTTGTCAGACGTGGAGATGTGGTAGCGTTTAATTATCCATTCGAAAAGCTTATAAATGAAAAAGTTGTTTCAGCATCACTTGACAACAAAGTCGGTGTAACTGTCCTGATAAGAGTTTATCAGATATTAAAAGAAATGAAAGCAGATGCAGATGTTACCTTTGTGTTCTCTTCTCAGGAGGAGCTTGGATTGAGAGGTGCAAAATGTGCTTCTTTTAATCAGGATGCTGACGAAGCAATTGTGGTTGATGTTAGTTTTTCAACTGCACCTGATGTCAATAATGTTGACGGAAAAGATATGGGCAAAGGTCCTTTGATTTGCGTTTCACCTATAATTGATAAAAAAATCAGTGATAATATGATTTCTGTTTCAGAAGAAAAGCAGATTCCTTATCAGATTGAGGTTTGCAGTAAATCAACGGGAACAAATGCAGATGTTGTTTCTGTTTCAAATTATGGAATAAAAACAGGCCTTGTTTCTGTGCCGATTCGTAATATGCACACTTTCAGTGAAGTTGTATCACTTGAAGATATTGAGTTATCTGCAAAACTTATTGCAGAATATATTTTGAAGAAGGTGAAAGAACATGACTGATAGTTTAAAACAATTGTGTTTGTTGAACGGTATTTCAGGTAGAGAAGATGATGTCAGAAAATACATTGTTGACAAGCTTGAAAGCTTTACAGATTGTAGTTATCGTGTTGATGCATTAGGAAATGTAATTGTTGAGAAAAAGGGCAAAAAGACACCTGAAAAAAGAATTATGATTGATGCACATATGGACGAAGTTGGTCTTATTGTGACTCATATAACAGATGATGGATTTATCAGATTTTCGTCAGTTGGTGGAATTGAAACCGGTATACTTTTGGGAAAAAGAGTTGCTGTTAATTCATTAAATGGTGTTATAGGTGTAAAACCGATACATTTGCTTGACAAAGAAAACGCAAAAAAGATTTCTGATGAAAAAGAATTATATATTGATATCGGTGCTGAAACCAAGGCTGACGCAGAAAAATATGTCAGACCGGGTGATAGTGTTTATTTTGTGTCTGAATTTTATGAATTTGGTGATGGCTTAATTAAAGCCAAGGCAATTGATGACAGATTGGGATGTGCATTACTTCTTGATTTGTTAGAAAAAGAAAGTGAATATGATTTTGTTGCAACTTTCAGCACACAGGAAGAAATAGGCACAAGAGGTGCCAGTGTTCTGGTATCACAAGTCAGACCTGACTATGCAATTGTTCTTGAAACAACAACTGCCTGCGACCTTGACGGCATTGATGAAAGTAAAAAAGTTTGCAAATTGGGAAACGGTCCGGTTGTGTCCTTTATGGACAGAGGTACAATTTATGATAGAGATTTGTATAATAAAGCGTTTGAAGTAGCAAGTGAAAATAACATTCCTATACAAACAAAAAGCCTTGTTGCCGGTGGGAATAATGCATCTGCTATTCATCAGTCATTCGGTGGAGTTAAAACTCTTGCGATTTCTGTTGCATGCAGATATCTTCATTCTCCATCATGTGTAATATCTTCAAAGGATATAAAACCGACGTATGAACTTTTGAATAAAATGATAGGTTGTCTTTGTAATGATTAAATTAACAGAATATATTGATTCGGAAATTTGTAAAGCAAATTCACTTTACAACCCTTTATCTGAAAAAATAGTTTCATTGTATAATCTCCGGGACAAACCAAACAGTGTTTTGGTTTATTCTCAGATTGATGACGATGGAAATATAACGGGAATTATTCTCAACGCTTCATCAGAAGTAACTGTTTCGATAAACGAAAAGTCAGATATCAATGAATTAAAAGATTTTTTGAATTGTATCGGTTACAACAGTGTGATATTGAATAGAGAAATATATTTGAATTGCAAACGCAGACATGGGTTTATTATAAAACATTCAGGCGATGACATACATCAAAACAATTTAGCTCAGATGATTTCAAGTGAAGATATAAAAAACGTTTATCCTCTGATAAAACAGAACTTTGAAATTTGTCCTGATTTTCCTGAATGGTATTGTGATTTTTCTCATAAAATTCGTCATGGAAACGCTGAAATGACGGCAGTTAAAATTGACGACGCTTATGCTTCGTGTGCAGCTTATATGTATAAAACGAATTATTCTGCAACAATAATGAGTGTTTGCACTGACGAATGCTTCAGAAACAAAGGTTATGCACGTGACTGTGTTTCTAAACTTGTATATGAGCTTAAAGAAAAAAATGTTGAAGATATTTTTCTTTTGTGTAAAGAAAATGTTATCGATTTTTATAAAAAACTTAAATTTGAAATTATCGGGAGATGGTATGAATATGTACAATAAATTTAATATAGACGACGAAATATTGAGTCTGTCGAAGAAATCATTAGACGAATGTAAAGACTCTTTTTTGAAAATAGATGAGGTAACTGAATATAATCAGCTCAAGGTTTTATCTGCGTTTACTGAATGTGGAGTTGCAGAAAGCCATTTTGCCGGGTCAACAGGTTACGGATACGGTGACCGAGGCAGAGAACTGATTGATGAACTTTTCTCAAAATGTGTCGGAAGTGAAGACGCAATCATAAGACACAACTTTACTTGCGGAACTCATACACTTGCTGTTGCATTGTTTGGTGTCCTGAGACCGGGTGACACAATGCTTTGCGTTACAGGTACTCCGTATGACACAATTCATTCTGTGATCGGACTTTCCGGCGAAAACATGGGTTCATTAAAAGATTTTGGAGTTGAATATAAACAGGTTGATTTAAAACCTGACGGCACACCGGACCTTGAGAAAATTGAAGAAGCTGTTAAAAATAATAAATTCAAAATGGTGTACATTCAACGTTCAAGAGGTTATTCATTGAGAGGTTCTCTCAGCGTTGAAAAAATAAGTGAAATTGTAAAAATTGTTAAAGACAATTCAGATGCTATAGTAATGGTAGATAACTGTTATGGAGAATTTGTTGAAAAATATGAGCCTGTCAGCTTCGGAGCTGATATAATTGCAGGTTCTCTGATTAAAAATCCTGGTGGAGGAATAGCAAGAACAGGTGGTTACATAGCCGGAAAGAAAGAATTAATTGACCTTTGTTCATATAGAATGACAACTCCAGGACTTGGACGTGAGGTTGGTGCAACCTTAAATGAAAGCCGAAATTTGTATATGGGATTATTCAATTCTCCGCATGTTGTAGGCGAAGCATTAAAAACAGCAGTCTTTGCTTCTACTTTGTTTAAAAATCTTGGTTTTGAAGTTACACCTGAACCCACTGAAACAAGACATGATATAATTCAGGCAATAAAACTAAAAACATCGGACAACCTCATAGCGTTTTGTCAGGGGCTTCAGAAGGGAGCGCCAATTGATTCAAAAGTTCAACCTGAACCTTGGGAGATGCCGGGATATGACAGCAAAGTTATAATGTCAGCCGGAGCGTTCATTTCAGGCTCATCAATAGAACTTTCCGCAGATGCGCCGTTAAGAGAACCGTTTGCAGTATGGATGCAGGGTGGACTCAATTTCCACAGCGGAAAACTCGGCATAATGCTTTCGGCACAGGAAATGAAAAACAGAAACCTGATTTGAGGTAAAACAATATGTATAAATTCGACGGAATCAAAACAGAAGGAATGTGGCTTCTTGCTCAGAACAGATTTGAAAACAACAAAGCATTTTATGAAGAGCATAAAGAAGAAATAAAAAAACTTGTTATAAACCCTGCAAAGCAGTTAGCTTCAATTATTGCAGAGGATATGTATAAATATGATCCGTTTATGGAACTGAATCCTTCAAAAATGATATCAAGAGTCAGAAGAGACACACGCTTTTCGAAAGACAAGACTATGTATCGCGAAAATTTATGGATTATGTTTATGCGAAGCAAAAAAATAGATCCTTTTGTACCTTGCTTCTGGTTTGAATTTTTCCAGGACCATTACACCTGTGGCGTCGGTGCTTTTGAATGTAACGCCCGAGTCAATGAAATTTACAGAGAAAAGATTCTTGAAAATCCTGCCGAATTCAGAAAAGCAGTAAAATCTTGCCTGTCTGTCGGTTGTCAATTGGGTGGGATACCATATAAAAAATTAAATAAATCAACAGAGAAATTACCGAAAGATATTCAGAACGTTTTTAATATAAAAAATGTTAATTTCAGAAAAACTTTTTCAGATTTAAGTAAACTTGAAAATGAAGAATTTATTGATGAATTAAGATATATATATAATAAAATGAATCCTTTTTATCAATTTATGCTCAGAGTTTATCAGCAGTATAAACTTGAGAGGAGTGAATATTCCTGTGAACAAAGAGAATTTTAAACAACTCATTGTAAATGACAGTATTATTTCAGAATCAGAAAATTCTGTTGTTATGTCTGAAAACGATGTTTTTAAACTCGTCAGCGCGTTTAACGAATGGTTGAAAAACAATGTCGTCAGGGAAGAAACGAATATTTCTGTCTCAGTCGGCACAGATGCAAGTGGAATATCCGATGAAACCAAAGTGACCGTGTTCAAGTCGTTGTCGTATAACAAAACAGAAATCTTTGATTGTGGAAAAACCTTTGTTCCGGCATTATTTAAATCTATTGCCAATCTGAATACCACAGGCGCAATTTATATTTCATCTGTTTCAGCCGATTCAGAAAAATATAAAATTGAGTTTATTACCATTTTAGGCCATTTGACAAGAGAAAATCTTGTCGAAGTAGTTGATTTGATTGACGAAACTGAAGTTGATGTTTCAAACATTGAAACTGAATGTAAATCAGACAGTAATCTCAAATTCTATGCAGAAATGTTAAGACAGAGATTTTGCAGTCACGTTAATTCAACAGACTATTCAAGACCTTTGAGAGGATTAAAATTCGTTGTTTATACAGGTGGGGGAGTCAGCGACTTTTTTATAGACAAGGTTATTCTTCCGCTTGGAGCAGAAGTTGTTGAAGTGAAAAACAGCGACCTGATTTACAAGGAATGTAAAAATGTAAGTGCAAACATAGGAATAAAATTTAATTATGATGCCAACGGTTTTCAATTGATAAGTAATGAGTTTGGAGAGTTGACAAAAGAATCATTGACAGCGTTAATGTCATCGTTGTTTGACGAAGAAACAACGATTCTGACTAATTTTAAAATTACATCGAAGCTGAAACAATACGCATCAGAACAATATAATGTAAGCTTTGAATATGATGAAGATGAAGCGTATTCACTTGCAAAAAAACAGACGTTATTAATTGAAAATGGTGTTAATTGCTCTTTAGCCATAAGTGAAGATGGTTATTGCTCTTTCAGTGACAATAATTTTTTAATAGACGCGGTTTATGCTGCATATAAATTGATATTGAAAATAATAAGTCTCAGGTCAGAAAAAAAAACAATTGAGGATATACTTTTTGATTTTTATAATATAGAAAACCAATGGAAAATTTATGTCAATTCATTTGACAAAGAAGGATATATCAGAACAATTTTAACTGCTTACGAAGGATTTTCTTTGAAAAACAGTGTTTTTAAAACTATTGCAGATGAAACTTCGGTAAGAAATATAGCAGAAAATTATTCTGTTGAACTGAGGAATGAAAATAATGAGTTTTTAATTGTTTCAATTAAAACTGAAAATAAAGAAATTGTATATAATTTATTGGAAACAACATACGATTTTTTGGAAAAATTCAAATCCATCAATTTAGACGAAATTAAATATGTATTTTGAAAATTTTTCATAAAATTTGTTGACAAGGTAAAATTTTACTGATATAATAAAAGATACATAAGTATACTGTGTAAGTATAATTATGTAATTTTTAGTAAAGGAGGAAAAATTATGCAAAGGATAATTTCAGTGATTCTTTCTATTCTTCTCATGTTCTTTGGTGTATTCGTACCAGGAGCAACTGAAGAAGCTGTTGAACCAATCACACAAGGCGAATGGCTTTCAATGATTAACTCCGAATTTGGAATGACATCATACGAAAGTGATGAAGCTTACTATCCTAACGTAACACCTGAAAATGAGTATTTTGCAGCAGTGCAGATTGCTTATGAATGGGGTGTTATTGACAGCGAAGATGATATCGATGTTGATGCAAACGTAACAACAGAATTTGCTGCAAAGACACTTGTAAGTGTTGCAAATCTTGAAGCTGTTGAAGATGATGTAGTTATTAAAAATGCTGATGATCTTAAATATGCTGAAGAAGTAGCTATTCTTGTTGCTAACGGATTTATGTCACTCAAAGCTAACGGAAAATTTGATGTTAGCGATATCGATTATGAAAAAGCTGTAGATCTTCTTGCAAAAGTTAAAGAATACTGGGCAAACCAGGACTTCTCTGACAACACAGAATCCGTAGTTAATTATGATCAGGCTGTCAACGAAATTTCTACAAACGACTATGTTATCGAAGATAATATAGTAACTCTTCCTGCTGACGTTAAAGTTGCAGAAGGAGAAACAATTGTTCTTCCTCAGAACGATGAAAATATCGAGGGAGCAATTTTAAATGTAGAATCAGTAAAAACCGAAGGCGATAAAACTGTTATTGAAGCAACACCTGCAGATGCAGAAAAAGTAATTGATAGTGTTAAATTTGAAGGTGAAATCACACCAAATTTGGCAGCTGCTCAGATTACTGATGCTCAGGGTAACGTTGTTCAGACAGCTAATGTTGACAATGAAGGCGCTCTCGGCGATTTGATAGCAAGCGCACTTTCAAATATCAGCTTCAACATCGGTCCGGTTAATGTTAAAGCTGCAATCAGAGACAATGGCTTTGAAATTGGTGTTTCAGGTTATGTTTATGAAGGCATTAACTTGTCAAATACATTTTCTGTTTCAAACCTTAATGTCCAAGCTAAATTGGATGCAAGCGTTTTAAAACAGGACGTAAAAGAAGCTTATGTTGTTCTTGATTATGATGCAGTTAACACAACAGCTGTTACTGGTGCTCAGACATGGGGACTTGTTAGTGAAAACACTGAAGATGTTTCTGATCTTGGAATCATTGATCAGATCAAAGCTAACTTCTCAAACTTGAAGTTACAAGCTGGAGCACTTTCAAACATTAACGTTTTCACAGTTGCTATTCCGATTCCTAATTGTCCTGAAATAGTAATCTCACTCGACGTTTCACTTCAGATTAGTGTTTACGGCCGTGTTGAACTTGTTATTTCTTCACACAATTACACAGGTTACGAAGTAGTTAACAACAAAGGAAGATTCATCAATCAATCAACAGATAAGAGCTATGGAATAAATGCTTATGGTTCTGCTGAAGTATCAGGTTGTATCAGCCTTGGCATAGGTATTCTTACTTATGACATTATCGACGTTGCAGTAAACGGCGGTATTGGTGCAGCAGTTTATACAAGCATCACACTTCCATGCAAAGGAATTGATCCTGTAAAGGTTACTGAAGAACTTCCGGCAGACATGGTTGCTGAAGCTCTTGCTGTACTTGATGATGCTGACGAATTTGATATATGTGGCCAAGCAGATTTCTACGGAATTCTCCGCATTTCAGTTGGTCAGAACAGTCTTATTGGCAAACTCGGCCTTTCTAAATCATGGTCAATCTTTGATAGAAATAACGGTACATTTGCTACAATAACATTCTAATAAATTAAATCATAAATGATTTGAGCCTCTGAGGAAACTCAGAGGCTTTTTTATTTTGAAAATATTATTGTATTATGTGAAAAATAGGGGTATAATTGTATAATAATAAATATGAGGTGATAATTTTGAGTTTGAAGAAAATAGATTTATTAAATGAAAAAGATTACTTTAATGAAATGAAAAATACAGTTAAACCATATCTGAATAAATACGAACATTCATCATATTTGTTATCTGATGACAATAATAAATTGTTCTATAAATATTATTTAATTGAAAATCCAAAAGCAAACATAGTGATTTCTCATGGATTGAATGAATTTTCAGAAAAATACAATGAAATGATGTATTATTTCTTAAAAAGAAACTTTAATGTCTTTATAATTGAACATAGAGGTCATGGACATTCGTATAGAGAAGTAGAAGACACATCAATTTCTCATATTAACAGTTATAATGAGTATGTTTCTGACTTTAATTGTTTTCTGAATAAAATTGTTCTGGATAAAACACAAAATTTGCCGCTTTATCTTTATGCTCATTCAATGGGAGGGGCTATTGCAACATTGTTTTTGATGAAATATCCGCAAATATTTGATAAAGCAATTTTAACAGCGCCAATGATCTATCCCAAAACTGCCAATGTACCGTCCGGTATAACGAAATTTATGACTAAAATGTTTTCGGTATTAGGAAAAGGGAAGGAGCGGGTTTTTGTTCATAAAGAATTTAATCCAAACGCACCTTTTGAAAC